>JANMSZ010000295.1:0-2887 GCA_031389925.1 Hyphomicrobiales bacterium
GCCGAACAGCTTCTTCGCGCCCATTTCGGACAGCCTGCGACGCAATACGTCATCGGTTTTACAGCCAAGACAGGCAGTGTCCTTGCTCTGCATCGCGAGGCAAGTGAAACCAGAATCTGGTTTCTGTCGCCGTCGGCGCCGTCGCTTGAACCTCGCGATGCCAAGCGTCCGATGATGACATAACCACAGTCGGGCGTTTAGTGTGACGGTACAATTGACGGTATTTCGGAAAATCGTATTGAGTAAAATGATGTGAAATCAACTGGTTGAGATATTACTTAGATGCCGCCCCTGGCACCATCAGCTCGTTCGCAGCTGTTCACCTCCCTCCGCCCCGGGCACCACTTAGCGTCGTTAGACCTGCAGATAGCGCTGGCGGATGGTGGCGTCGGCCGCGAGCGCCTGAGAACTTCCGGTCCACACCACGTGACCCTTCTCGATCACGACATGGCGGTCGGCGATCGGCAGCAGCGCGTTGAGGTGCTTATCGACGACGAGGATGGCCTGGCCTTCCTGTTTCAGCTTCGCCAGGCATTGCCAGATCACGGTGCGGATCTTCAGCCACGGCCAAGCTTTCGTTTGAGTGTCGTCGCAATCCCGATCAGGCCGCCGCGCGCGAACAGCACGATGAGCACCAGCATCGGGCCGAAAGCCGCCGAGCGTGCCGGCGATGACATAGGCCACGCGCTGGTAGCGGAACACGTCGAAACCGGCGGCGATGCGCGAGCAGGCAAAGGCCGACGGCCTCGATCTGCCGGCCTATGTCGCCGGCGCCGTGCGGCGCTACGCGTCGGAAGCCACCGACGAGGAATGGATCACCTTGATGGGGCTGCTCAACCGCGCGGCCGATCCCGGCGCAGTCTGTCTCAAGCGGGCCTTCGAACACGCGCTGCACGGCTAGCGCGTGTAACAGTAGCAACACGGGTAAAGATTCTCCTGCTGGAAGTTCAGGTGTCTTAGGCCGAGCGTTCTAGCAGAGCCATCAAACCCTTCAGAATCGCGGTCGGCGATGGTGGGCAGCCTCGAATATGGAGGTCGACCGGCAGCACATCTTTGACGCCGCCTTCAACCGCATCGCTGCCGGCGAATAGACCGCCATCGACCGCGCAGGTACCGATCGCCACCACCCATTTCGGGTCGGGCATGGCGTCGTAGGTGCGCTTGAGCGCCTCCCGCATGTTTTTGGTCACCGGCCCGGTTACCGTGAGCACATCGGCGTGGCGCGGCGAGGCGACGAAACGCAGGCCGAGGCGCTCGAGATCGTAGAACGCGTTGCTGAGCGCATGCAGTTCGAGCTCGCAGCCGTTGCAGGAGCCGGCGTCGACGTGACGAATGGAGAGCGAGCGGCCGAGCCGGGCGCGCGCGGCGCGGTTGACGCTTTGCGCAAGCTCGGCGAGGCCGGCTTCGTCGGGCGCGGGCGCCGGCTCGGTGAGCGGGCCGTGTATCATGCTCTCAAACAAGGTCTTACGCATTCTCAAACCTTTTCTTTGCGCATGATCTTTTCCGAAAACCGGTGTCCACTTTTCGGGATCATGCGCTAGAGATCGTGCCCCGAGTACGAGCAATTGAACGACTTATTGCAGAGCGGGAAGTCGGCGACGATGTTGCCTTCGACCGCGGTTTCCAGCAGCGGCCACTGGAACCAGGACGCGTCGCGCAGATGGCAGCGCGCGACGCGCCCCTTTTCGTCGAGCCGCAGCCAGATCAGCACGTCGCCGCGGAAGGCCTCGACCAAACCGAGGCCTTCGCAAGCCTTGCCCTTGGATTCGACCGCCGTCAGCGTCCCGCCATCGGGCAACGCAGCCAAAATCTGATCGATCAACGTCAGACTTTGCTGGACCTCGCGGATGCGGATCCAGACCCGTGCATTGACGTCGCCGGCGTCCAAGACCGGCACGTCGAAGGTGAGATCACTATAGGGCGCGTAGCCAGGCGTGCGGCGAGCGTCGAAGCTGCGTCCCGAGGCGCGCCCGACGTAGCCGCCGGCGCCAAACTGGCGGGCGTAGTCGGGTCGCACGATGCCGGTGGTGACGGTGCGGTCCTGGAGCGAGGCCGTGTTGTCGTAGAGCTCGATGAGGCGGGGGAATACTTTGCGGATTTCTGCGAGCAAGGCTTGCAGCTCGGCCGCGCCGCCGGGCGCGATGTCGCGCGCGACGCCGCCGGGCACGATGACATCCATCATCAGCCGGTGGTCGAAGCAGGCCTCGGCCGCGCGCAGCGTGCGCTCGCGCAGGATGCCGGTCTGCGCATGCATCAGCGCGAACGAGGCGTCGTTGCAGATTGCGCCGATGTCGCCGAAATGATTGGCCAGCCGTTCCAGTTCAGCCATCAGCGCCCGCAAATAGACGGCGCGCGGCGGCGGCTTGATTTGCAACGCGGCTTCCACCGCCTGGGCGAAGGCATACGAATAAGCCACGGTGCTGTCGCCGGAGGTGCGGCCGGCGAGTTTAGCGGCGACGTCGAGCGTCGCGCCGGCCATGAGTTGCTCTATGCCTTTGTGCACATAGCCGAGGCGCTGCTCGAGCCGCACCACATGTTCGCCATTGGCGGTGAACCGGAAATGCCCGGGCTCGATGATGCCGGCATGCACCGGTCCGACCGCAATCTGATGCAGGCTTTCGCCTTCGGACGGCAGGAATGTGTAAGGCGCGCCGGCGTGATCGAGCCATGGCCGCCGGTCGACCGCGCCCACCGCGTCCAGTTTGTACAGATCGCGGATCGTGCGCTCGAGCCGGATGGCCGGCGGATGCTTCACGCCGACGCTTGGAAAAGCGCCGTCGTTGCAGGCATAACTCAGCACCGAAATGTCGGCGGTCGCTTCGTCGAGTAGCACCATATAAACGCGTGGCGGATCGCCCCACAGGCCGAGCAGCGTGCGGCTGCCGTC
>JANMSZ010000300.1:0-3188 GCA_031389925.1 Hyphomicrobiales bacterium
AACACGCACGAAGCCCGGCGCATCGCCCTTCGGCGAACAGTCGAGACCATCGGGCCCGCCGGTCGCGATCGCCACAAAGGGCGCGGCTTCGATCAGCTTGCGATAGCTGTCGGTGATGTAATCGATTTCCTTGGCGATCGACCCGGGATTCTTCTCGCCATAGAGAGCCTCGAGTTGCTCGATGCTTGTAATCAGATGATCGCTTGCGGTCATGTTCATATCCCCCTATGCGGCCAGAAGCTGTCGCCCGTCGTGACCCGCCATCGTCAGATCGATGAATGTACCGGGCGCGATGGCCGAGGCAAGCCGCACCGCGGTGAATTGCTCGGTGCGGCCGATGCCGCCGCGCTCGGTCAACACCAGACGCCGCGCACCGATTTGTGCGGCGAGATGCGCGCGCAACGCCGCTTCGCCCTTTTCGCGCAGGCGCTGAGCGCGCTCCTTGACCATGCCGCGATCGAGCTGCGGCATGCGCGCTGCCGGCGTGCCGGGCCTGGCTGAGAACGGAAACACGTGAAGCTGCGTCAGGCCGCATTCGTCGACCAGATCGAGCGAGCGCGCGAACATCGCCTCGGTCTCGGTCGGGAAGCCGGCGATGATGTCGGCGCCGAACACGACGTCCGGCCGCAGCCGGCGCATTTGCTCGCAGAACGCGATGGCGTCGCCACGCGAATGCCGCCGCTTCATGCGCTTGAGGATGAGATCGTCGCCGGCTTGCAGCGACAGATGCAGATGCGGCATCAGCCGCGGCTCGTTGGCAAAGGCATCGAGCAGATCGTCGTCCACTTCCACCGAATCGATCGACGACAGCCGCAGCCGCGCCAACTCGGGCACGTCGCGCAGGATGCGCTTGACCAGCGCACCCAATCTCCTTGATTCATTGCGCGGCGTGTCCGGCAAATCTGCGCCGTAACTTGTAATATCAACACCAGTAAGTACGACCTCGCGGTAGCCGTTGTCGACGAGGCGCCGCACCTGCGCCACCGCCTCGTCCATCGGCAGCGAGCGCGAATTGCCGCGGCCGAACGGAATGATGCAGAAGGTGCAGCGGTGATCGCAGCCGTTCTGCACCTGCACGAAAGCGCGGGTGTGGCCTTCGATGTGATCGACCGCGCTCATGCGCTGGCGCGTCGCCATCATGATGTCGCCGACCGCGACGCGCTCGTTGGAAGCCCACGCTTGCGCATCGAGCTTCTCTTCGTTGCCGAGCACGCGGTTCACTTCCGCCATTTCGGTAAATTGTTCGGGCGCGGTCTGCGCCGCGCAGCCGGTAACGACGATCTGCGTGTCGGGCTGCTCGCGCTTGAGGCGCCGGATGGTCTGGCGCGCCTGACGCACGGCTTCCGCCGTGACATTGCAGGTGTTGACGATCACCGCGTTGTCGATGCCGGCTGCGCCCGCTTCGCGGCGGATCACTTCCGACTCGGCGATGTTGAGCCGGCAGCCGAAGGTAACAACGTCGAGGCTCATGGCACGCCTGCCGCGGCAAACAGCTTCGGATCGAACGTGCCGTTGAATTCGAACGCCACCGGCCCGGTCATCAGCACGTGGTCGTCGCGCTCGCGCCAGTCGATGGTGAGCTCGCCGCCCGGCAGCGTCACCTTCACTTTGCGATTGGTGCGCTTGAGCCGCGCCGCGGCAACCGCCGCCGCGCAGGCCGCCGAGCCGCAAGCCTTGGTCAGACCGGCGCCGCGCTCCCAGGTGCGAATGATGATGGCATCGCGTGAAACGATGTGCGCCAGCGTGATGTTGGCGCGCTCGGGAAACATCGGATGGTTCTCGAGCAGCGGCCCGAAGCGCCCGAGATCGTAGGCATTCACGTCATCGACCCAGAAAATGGCGTGCGGATTGCCCATGTTCACCACCGCGGGCGAATGCAGCACCGGCGCGTCGATCGGCCCGATCTGCAATTCGATGGCGCGGGTGTCGCGGAATTCCTCGCTCAGCGGAATCTCGTTCCAGGCAAACTTGGGTTTGCCCATGTCGACGGTGAACAGGCCGTCGTCGCCCTTCCAGCAGTTGAGAATGCCGGCGCTGGTCTCGAACGTCATCTTCAGCTTGCCGGTCTGGTCCGCCACCAGCGACGCGACGCAGCGCATGCCGTTGCCGCAGGCGCCGGCTTCGGAGCCGTCATTGTTGTAGATGCGGATGAAGGCATCGGTGCCGGGCGTGCGTGGCGGATAGAGCGCCATCAACTGATCGTAAGGCGCGCCATTTGGCTGCGCCGCCGCGCGCGCCTCGTCTTCACTGATTTGGGCGGCCATTTTGCCGGCAATTTGGCGCAGATCGACAACGACAATTTCGTTGCCGATGCCGTTCATTTTGGCGAATGGGTGGTTGGCGAGCGCGCTCATCGAACTTCCGTCACTTATGCCTGTCTTATATGGCGAACAGAGGCGGATTGGCCAGTGCGGCGAATCTGTGTCGGGCAGCTGCGCCCGGCAGGGATGACATATCTGTCATGGGACGAAATCACGCCTTGCATGCTAACATTGCAGCGCCGCGTTTCTCGGGCCTGATCCGGGCAAGGCCCGCGAAGCGCCAAGCTGCACGGCCTCAGGGGACATTCAGATGAATTTCAAGAGCTCTTTTCGCATCGCGCTGATCCCGGTCGCGGCGTTGGCCTGGGGTAACGTGGCGCTGGCGCAATCGCCGGCACCGGCGGCTAGCCCTGTGCCATCAGCGACAAGCAGTCCGGCGACGCCGGCGCCTGCCCCGTCAGCTATGCCAAGCCCGGCGCCGACCGAGACCCCTGCTCCGGTGGCGAGCCCCGCGGCGCCGCCCGCAACACCGCCGGCGGCCGCCCAGACCCCGGCCGTCCCGCCGGCCCCGGCGCCGGTTCAGACCGCCGACCCGTTCGGCGAGCAGATCACGCTGGAGCCCAAGAAGGTCGTGATCATGAAAGGCACCGCCAACTGGGATTCGGCGTTCGAAACCCTGATGGATTCGTTCAAGGCGCTGACCGCGCTGCTCGACAAGCAAGCCATCAAGCCGTCCGGCAATCCGATCATCGTCTATACCTCGACCGATGATGCCGGCTTCACCTTCCTCGCCGAAATCCCGGTCGATCAGGATCCGAAAAACCTGACCAAGGACATGAGCATCGGCAAATCGCCCGACGGCAAGGCGCTGAAATTCGTCCATCGCGGTTCCTACGACAATATGGACAACACCTACGAGGCGATCAC
>JANMSZ010000389.1:0-9136 GCA_031389925.1 Hyphomicrobiales bacterium
CGTCCAATGCCATACCGGATCGTCCATGCCCGCCATCTGCTGCATGCCGTTGCCGACCGCCGAGCCGTCGTAGTTCTTGCCGTAGCTGACGAGCGGCCAGCCGTAATTATGTCCGGGCACGACGATGTTGACCTCGTCGCCACCCATCGCGCCGTGTTCCTGCTCCCACAATTTTCCGTCGGCCGGATTGATCGCTAAGCCCTGCGGGTTGCGATGGCCGTAGGAGTAAATCTCCGGCCGCGCGTTGGGCTTGTTGACGAAGGGATTGTCTTTGGGCGCGGCGCCGTCGGGTGTAATGCGCACGATCTTGCCGAGATGGTTGTCCAGTGTCTGCGCCATGTCGCGGGCGGTGAAGTGGTCGCCAGTGGTGAGGAGCAGATTGCCGTCGGCGGCTTGCACGATACGCCCGCCAAAATGATTGCCGCGCGAGACCGACCCCTGCTGGCGGAAGATGACCTTGACGTCGTCAAGCTTTGGCGCGTCGCCGGCATCGAGCCTGGCGCGCGCCAAAGCCGTGCGGCCGCCGACTTCGAACGGCTCGGCATAGGAGAAATAGATCGTCTTGTTCTGCGCGAAATTGCGATCGAGCACGACGTCGAGCAAGCCGCCCTGACCGGACGCTAGCACGCGCGGCACATTGGCCAGTGCCGGCGACAGCTTGCCGTCGCGCGCGACGATGCGCATGCGGCCGGGACGTTCGGTGACCAGCATGCGGCCTTCGGGGAGGAACGCGAGCGCCCAAGGATGCACCAGCCCGCTGGTGACGGTGTCGACCGTCAGATCGCCTGCCGAACTGGGAAAGGGGCCGGCCGCCTGTGCGGCTCCGGCGCATCCAAGCATCAACGACAAGGTCAGGATCAACCGCATGAACCGCTCCATTAATGCCGCATCAACTGTGCGACAGCCCGGACGGTTCCGAAAGACCTTAGGCAGCCGTCGGGTGGTTCGGATTTGAGTCAGGGGATGTGCGGCCGGTTCTGTCTCTGGTCAGGACGGTCAATCCGCCAGCGCCGATGAACAGCAGGCCAAGCGCCAAAGCAATGGCGAAAAGGCTGCCCTCGCTGTCGATCACCGTGTCGGCGATGCCGGCGCGGGCGATGCCGACCGACACCACTGTCGCGACCACGACGGTGGAGAAGGCAAGCGTGGCGCTTGCGATCAAAGCGGCCAGTGCCACGGCGCGGCGTTCCTGGCCGAGGGGATGCTCCGCAGGAGCGATGAAGCCGGCATCTTCAAGGGGAGTGTTCATGGCGAGCCTGCAAACGGCAGCGTGAAATCCAATATTGGATCGTCATGGCATAACGAACGAAACGGGCGTTGGTTCGTCCCGATTACGGCGGAGCGCGTTAGGAACGGCGGCGTTTTCGTGGCTTTTATGGTTAACCGAACGTAAACGAAGGCCGAATAGCTTGGGGTTCGCAGTCGAATCACGTTCCGCCACGGCATTTGTCCGTGGCCGCATTTGTGTTCATCCGCGTCAGTCCAGCTCCTTATCCCTGGAAAGGTTCCCCATGTGGGTACTGCCCTCGCTGAATCGTCCGGCGCGCCTCACGTTCTGCCTCAATGCCATCCGTGCGGCCGGTTGCTCGACGCCGGGTATCGTCATTCTCGGCGCCGACCAGGCCGCCGACATTCCCGGGCTGCCGCTGCCCGACGGCTGGACGGCGGTGTGTCAGAACGCGGAAGACAAATCGCTGGTCGCAGTGATGAACCGCTTCGTCGAGGATTACCCGGACCTCGCCTGGTACGGCTTTCTGCAAGACGATCTGCACGTGCGCACGCCCGGCTGGGATATACGGCTGATCGCCGCCGCCGGATCGTACGGCATGGCGTCGTCGAACGATTTCTTCAAGGCGCCGCTACGCATGACTTCGGCGACGATCTATGGCGGCGATCTCATTCGCGCCTTCGGCTTCTGGTGTCCGACCGAACTCGAACATAATTTCCAGGACGACTTCTGGGAGGAGGTCGGCCGCCAGTGCGACAACTGGGTCGTGCTGATGGACGTGGAGGCGGAGCATATGCACGCTTTCCTCGGCAAAGCCGCGAACGACAGCACCTACCAGCACGGCTTCGAACCGATCGCGCGTGATCAGGCGGCCTGGGAGAAATACAAAGCCACTGCCGCTTACGGCAATTTGCTGGTGCGGGTCGGAGCCTTGGTCCGGCGTTCGCAGGTCAAATCGGCTTAGGCTTGTGCGCTACTCGGCCGCCGCCAGCGGTTGCCGCTGCCATTCCATCGACACGTAGCCGGGCTCGGCTTCAATGCGCGCCAGCCAATCGCGCGTCGCCGGAAAACGCGCCAGGTCGAAATCGCACTGGTTGGCAACGTGCGCATAGCCGTACAGCGCAATGTCGGCGATGGTGAAGCGGTTGGCGACGAAATACGGATACTTGGTCAGGTGCATCTCCATCACCGCTATTGCGCGATAGCCGTTTTCCATCCAGTCTTCGAGCGCGTGGCTCTGCAAGTCGCGGCCGCCTTTGATCAGGCACAGCCAGAAATAGGCGGCGCCGATGTTCGGCTCCAGACTGTGCTGTTCGAAGAACATCCACTGCAGCGCTTCGGCGCGGCCGATGCGGTCTTCCGGCGCCAGCGTCGAGCCGCCGGCGACGTACCAGAGGATGGCGTTCGACTCGGCGATATGCCTGTCGGGCGCAACCTCGATCAGCGGCACCTGGCCGTTCGGATTTTTGGCGAGAAATTCCGGCGTGCGGCTTTGGCCTTGCAGAATGTCGACCTCGACCAATTCGTAAGGAATGCCAAGCCGGGCCAGCGCAAGGCGGACCTTGTAGCTATTGCCGGATCGCTGCATCGAATAGAGCGTGTACATGCATTCCCCTTGCGCATCATCTTGTCCGAAAATCGGTGACCACCCCCGATCAAGTCGAGGACATGCTTTTCGGGATGATGCGCGGACCCCGAACGACTCTGCCCGCGACGGATATGTCGGCCGAGTCCGGCAACAACAAGGCCGGTACGCGACATTTATTTAAAACGTTTCTCAACTGCGATGCATTGCGAACGGTGTGGGCTACACAACGCATCGTTATGAAATTTTATTCCGCCGCGACTCTGCCGTTGCTCCGGCTCTTGGACTCGTTGCGGGCTATTTTAGCCCAGGCCCGGCGAAACGCCACCGGCTTGCGCAGGCCGCGTCTCGTTCATGGCGCGGTGCAGCAACATGATGAAGGCCACCAGCATCGCCGGCACCGCCAGCGGCACCAGCGTCGCTTCGGGCACGGAACGCGCGATCAGCGGCACGATCCACAGTGCCGCGAGCACGGTTTTTTGCCAGGGCGCGAATCCGCGCGCCAGTCCGTCGGCGGTAAGGAACGCGATCGCTGGCGCCAGCAGCATCAGGTCGTAATCGAGGCTATAGGGCGTCGCCAGCAGGCAACCGATAATCAGCGCCGCGGCCTTGAGCGGATAGGCGGCGGCGCTGCGCCACAGCCACGTCAGTGCGCCCGCAACGGCGACGATCGTGACGGTTTGCAATGCGTAAGCGAGCGCGATGCCGCCGCCCCACATCCGCACCCACGAGAACACGCTTTGGATTTTGTGCCAGCCGGTCTGGCCTTGCTCGAGCACGATGTCGCGGGTGAATTTCGTCGAGGCGAGGAAGGCGGTCCACACGTCGGTGCCGAAGGCGAGCGTGACGGCGAGTGCGAGCAGCGACACGGTCGCGGCGGCGGCAATGATAACGCGCCAGCGTCCGGTCACGATCAGCACCAGCGGAATGAGCAAACCGAATTGCGGCTTGTAGGCGAGCAGGCCGAACAGCACGCCGGCGAGCCAGGGCCGCTTGTCGAGTTGCGTCAGCGCCGCGCCGAACAAGGCCGCGGTGAGGAAACCGTTATGCGCCTGGCCGAGATTGATGAACACAGCCGGGAAGGCGACGGCGAGCAGGAGCCAGAGATTCTCTTCACCTCCCCCCAGGGGAGAGGGGACCACTCCGGCGAGAATCTTGCGAATGGAAATTAGATAAATCCCGAGCGTCGCGCCCTGCCACACCAGCAGTGCCAGCCAGTACGGCATCGTCGCCAGTGCCGCCGCGAGGCCGAGGAAAAACGGCGGGTAGTGCCAGCCGTAAAACGGCGTGTTCGTGCCGAAGATCGCCTGCTCGCGGGCATATTGCCGGGCGGGATCGAACGGCGCTGCGGGCTCCCCGTCCAGCACATAAGTCCCGGCGGCGTAGACGTTGGAAAAGTCGGTGCCGAGCGGGCGGCCGAAGCGGTCGTTGAGCCCGTCGGAGGTGCCGATCAGAAACGCGGCGCCGATCACGGTGGCGGCCAGAACGATGAGCGCGATCAGGCGGACCCGTTCGCGAGTCAGCCATGCGCCCGCGCGCAAAAGCTCAATGAAACCGGCCATGGGCGGGGGTTTAACAGCGCCTTGTTAAAGGAGGGTTAGGCCATCAACAGGCTTGATGAATGCATTCGTGAAAAGCGTCTTGCCGATGCCTTTTTGGGCCTTTAGACCGTTGGCGCAGCACGGAGATTCCAATGGCCTTTATCGCGGACAGCCTCAAGCGCATCAAGCCGTCGCCCACCATCGCGGTGACCGACAAGGCGCGCGCGCTGAAAGCGGCCGGCCGCAACGTCATCGGGCTGGGCGCCGGCGAGCCGGACTTCGACACGCCTGACAACATCAAGGAAGCGGCGATCCGGGCGATCCGCGAGGGCCGCGCCTCGAAATATACCAACGTCGACGGCATCGCCGAACTCAAGGACGCCGTGTCCAAGAAGTTCAAGCGCGAGAACGGCCTCGACTACAAGCCGTCGCAGATCACCGTCGGCACCGGCGGCAAGCAGGTGCTGTACAACGCCTTCATGGCGACGCTGAACCCCGGCGACGAGGTCATCATCCCGGCGCCGTACTGGGTGAGCTATCCCGACATGGTCTACCTCGCCGGCGGTACGCCGGTTGCGGTGGTCTGCCGTATGGAAGATGGCTTCAAGCTCAAGCCCGACGCGCTGGAAGCGGCGATCACGCCGAAGACCAAGTGGCTGCTGCTGAACTCGCCGTCGAACCCGACCGGCGCCGCCTATACGCGCGCCGAGTTGAAGGCGCTGACCGACGTGCTGCTGAAGCACCCGCATGTCTACGTCATGACCGACGACATGTACGAGCATCTGACCTACGACGATTTCGTCTTCACGACGCCGGCGCAGGTCGAGCCGGCGCTGTATCCGCGCACGCTCACCATCAACGGCACCTCGAAGGCCTATTGCATGACCGGCTGGCGCATCGGCTATGCCGGCGGGCCGGAGCCCTTGATCAAGGCAATGGCGATGATCCAGTCGCAGTCGACGTCGAACCCGGCGGCGGTGTCGCAATGGGCGGCGGTCGAGGCGCTCAACGGCACGCAGGACTTCATCCCGAAGCACAACAAGATATTCAAGGAACGCCGCGACCTCTGCGTCTCGATGCTCAACCAGGCCAACGGCATGAAATGCCCGAAGCCGGAAGGCGCGTTCTATGTCTATCCGTCGGTCGCCGGCTGCATCGGCAAGACCGCCTCGACCGGCAAGAAGCTCGCGACCGACGAGGACTTCGTTACCGAGTTGCTGGAAGCCGAAGGCGTCGCGGTGGTGCAGGGCACGGCCTTCGGGCTGGGGCCGGCGTTCCGCATTTCCTACGCGACCAAGACCGAGGACCTGGAAGAAGCCTGCCGGCGTATCCAGCGGTTCTGCGGGAATTTGAAATAGCGCGAGGCCGGGGGCGAATCGCTCCCGGCTCCGCTAATCTCGCGGCATGATTCGCCGCCTGCTCGCGACCCTTCCGCTCATCGCCGTTCTGCTCGCGCCCGCCTCGGCGCAGGAGCGCGTGACGGTCGGCACGCAACGGCTGGTGACCAGCGGCGCGCTGTTTCTGGCGGCGACGCAGGGCTACTTCAAAGCCGAAGGCCTCGACGTCGAGATGACGGCCTATCCGTCGGCGCAGGCCGTCGTCGAAGCGCTCGCCGGCGGCGCCACCGATTTCGGCGTCGCCGAATTCACCGGGGCGGCCTTCAATCTCGCCGGCAAGGGTTCAATCAAGGCGATCGCCGCGCAGGTGCGCGAGAAGCGCGACTACGAGGGCAGCGACATCGTCGCCTCGAACGCCGGCTATGCCCGGGGGCTGCGCAAGCCCGAGGATCTGGCCGGAAGATCCGTCGCCGTCAGCGATCTCGGCTCGCCGTGGCATTATCAACTCGGCCAGATCGCGCGCGTCAAGAAGTTCGATCTTGCCGGCGTCATCGTGAAGCCGATGCGCTCGCTCGAGGGCGTGGCGCGCGCGGTTACGAACGGCGAGGTCGATGCGGCGATTCTGCCGGCGCACTATGCTCACGACTTGATGACCGCGAACGAAGGCAAGCTGATCGCCTGGGTCTCGGAGCTGGACGAGCCGCAGATGGGCGCGCTGTTCGCGTCGGCCGCGACCATCGGCAGCAAGCGCGCCACGGTCGAGAAATTCCTGCGCGCCTATCGTCGCGGCGCCGCCGAGTACACCGCGGCTTTGATGCGACGCGACAAATACACCAAGCGCGTCATCGACGCGACGTCGCAGGCCGCCGCGGCGTCGATTGCGCGCTACGTCTATCCGGGTAAAGCCGATGCCGCGACGCTGGTGCAGGCGAGTGCATTCTATATGGACCCGCAGGCGCGGCTCGATCTCGCGGATATCGAGCGCCAGGTCGAGTGGTATAAATCGCAAAAGCTGATCGACCGCAGCGTCATCGCGCGCAACGTCGTCGATTCAAATTTCAACAAGTGACGCCCCAGTGACTTAAATCAGCCCTTGCCAGTCCGGGCTTTGCCTGAGACGATACCCGGGCAAGGGCCGGTACCGAGGTCCACTCCCGGCCAGCAAGGGAGGTTGCCAAATGATCGCAAGTTTGGGCACGATTCCCAACTCTATAAAATCGAAGGGTCCCCGGTGCATCGCATTGGTGGGCCCATTCCAAAGCGGCAAGACCACGCTTCTTGAGGCAATCCTGGCGCGCACCGGCGCGATCCCGCGCCAAGGCGCGGTGGACGCCGGCGCCACGGTCGGCGACGCCAGCAAGGAAGCCCGGCATCACAAGATGAGCGTCGAGGCGACTTTCGCCACCACCACATTCATGGGCGACAATTACACTTTTATCGATTGCCCCGGTTCCATCGAATTCATTCATGACATGCGCAGCGTGCTGCCGGCGGTCGACGCCGCGGTCGTGGTCTGCGAGGCCGACGACAAGAAGGTGCCGCAGCTTCAGTTGATCCTGCGCGAGCTGGAAGACCAGAACATTCCGCATTTCCTGTTTCTCAACAAGATCGACAAGGCCGACCGCCGCGTGCGCGAAACGTTGAAGCT
This sequence comes from Hyphomicrobiales bacterium, assembly GCA_031389925.1. Lineage (GTDB taxonomy): Bacteria > Pseudomonadota > Alphaproteobacteria > Rhizobiales > Xanthobacteraceae > Pseudolabrys. Next base: position 7,340 of record JANMSZ010000389.1, read on the forward strand.
GCTGCAGCCGGCGTCGCGCGTGCCTCTGCTGTTGCGGCAGATTCCGATCTGGAGGAACGACATCATCTCCGGCTTCGTCGATCTCGCGCTGGAGCGCGCCTTTGTCTACAAGGAGCACGCCGCTTCCGAAATCATCGAACTCACCGGCGAGGATCGCGATCGCGAGAAGGAAGCGCGCTTCTCCATGCTGGAGACGCTGGCCGATCACGACGACGAGCTGATGGAGCAACTGCTCGAGGACATCGAGCCGCCGCGCGACAAGATCTTCGACGACCTCGCCAAGGAACTGCGCGACCGCATCGTCTGTCCGGTGCTGCTCGGCGCGGCGATCCGCTCGAACGGCGTGTTGCGGTTGCTGAAGGCGCTGCGCCATGAAGCGCCCGGCATTGCGGAAACCGCACAACGTCTCGGCATCAAACACGGCTACGACGCGGTGGCGCTGGTGTTGAAGACCTTCCACACCGCCCACGGCGGCAAGATGTCGATGGTCCGGCTGATCACCGGCGAGGCCGGCGACGGCACGACTTTCTCAACGCCGACGTCCGAGGTCGGACGCATATCCGGCGTCTTCACCGCCATGGGTCAGAACTTCGCCAAGCGCGGGCAAGCCTCCGCCGGCGAGACCGTCGCCTTCGGCAAGCTCGATTCCGCCAAGACCGGCGACACGCTGTCGTCCGGCCGGCAGGCGCGCGGCGCGATGGTGAAGGTGATGCCCTATCCGCCGGTGCTCGCCATCGCGGTGCAGGCGCGCGAGCGCAAGGACGACGTCAAGCTCGGCACCGCCTTCAGCAAGATGACCGACGAAGATCCGTCGCTGCGCGTCGACCACAACGCCGAAAGCCACGAGGTGGTGATCTGGGGCCAGGGCGAAATGCACCTGCGCGTCGCGACCGAGCGGCTCGCCGACCGTTACGCGGTGCCGGTGTCGAGCCGGTCGCCGGCGGTGGGTTATCGCGAGACCATCCGCAAGCCGATCACCTTGCGCGGCCGGCACAAGAAGCAGTCCGGCGGCCACGGCCAGTTCGGCGACGTGGTGCTGGAGATCAGGCCGCTGCCGCGTTCGGCCGGGTTCAAGTACGAGGACAAGATTACCGGCGGCGTGGTGCCGCGCAATTACATCCCGGCGGTGGAGGAGGGCGTCATCGACGCGCTCAAGCACGGTCCGCTCGGCTTCCCGGTGGTCGACGTCGCGGTGGCGCTGATCGACGGCTCCTATCACACGGTGGATTCGTCCGACATGGCGTTCCGCACCGCGGGCCGCATCGCCATTGTCGAGGGCCTGCCGCAATGCCAGCCGGTGTTGCTGGAGCCGATCCATCTGGTCGAGGTCGTCTGCCCGACCGACGCGACGGCGAAGATCAATGCGATCCTGTCCGGACGCCGCGGCCATATTCTCGGCTTCGATACCCGGGAGGGCTGGAACGGCTGGGACACGGTGCGCGCGCAGATGGCGGAGGCCGAGATCGGCGATCTGATCATCGAGGTGCGCTCGGCCACGGCGGGCGTCGGCTCGTTTGCCTTCAAGTTCGACCACATGGCCGAACTCACCGGGCGTGAGGCCGATCAGGTGGTCGCGGCGCGACGGGCGGCGGAATAGACCTCCCGCAGCCGTGACTTGCCTGTGATCCTCGACCGCCGTACCTCTGGAGCGCGATTCAGAGGGGTCAGGAAGATGAACATTATTCGCCGCCGCGGCTGGGAAATCCCGGAGCGCGAGGTCACGCCCGAACATCTGTTCTTCAACCGCCGCAGCTTTATCGCAGGCTCCGTCAGCGCGCTGGCTTTGGCGCCGGCGGC
>JANMSZ010000252.1:0-6254 GCA_031389925.1 Hyphomicrobiales bacterium
TCGTTGGACGCCAAAGCCTGTTCGGCATCGAGCACGAAGGGCAGCGGCTCGTAGTCGACCACGACCTCTTCGGCGGCGTCCTCGGCCTGGGCGCGGCTGTCGGCGACGACGGCGACGACCCACTCGCCCGAATAGCGCGCGATCTCATGCGCCAGCGGCCGGCGCGGCACGTTCGGCGTATCGAGCCCGGTCATCAACGGCAATGTCGCCGCGGCCAGTTCATCGCCTTCGAGCACATAATGAACGCCCGGCATCTTCAGCGCCGCGCGCTTGTCGATACCGACAATGCGCGCCGCGGCATGCGGGCAGGTCACCAGTGCGACGTGCTTGGTGTTCGGCAGATTGATGTCGGCGACGAACTTGCCTTTGCCGGCGACAAAGCGCCGGTCCTCGCGCACGCGGCGGTCGGTCGAGACGTAGCGGAATTTCCCCAAGGCGCTCATGCGTGCTGCTCCGACGGCCGATTGGCGCCGCGCAGCCGCTCGGCGGCGAGCGCGATGGCGTCGATGATCTGCGCGTAGCCGGTGCAGCGGCAGATGTTGCCGGAAATGGCGTCGACGATTTCCTCGCGTGTCGGGCTCGGATTGTCGATCAGCAGCGCATGCGCCACCAGCACCATGGCCGGCGTGCAATAGCCGCATTGCATGCCGTGGGTCTCGCAGAACGCGTCCTGGATGACCGACATTTCGCCGGGGCCGGGCGTGACGCCTTCGATAGTGGTGATCTTGGAGCCCTGCGCTTGCGGCGCGAACATCAGGCATGAGCGCACGGCGACGCCGTCGAACAGCACGGTGCAGGCGCCGCAAACGCCGTGCTCGCAGCCGGCATGGGCGCCGGTCAACTGCATCTGGTCGCGCAGGCAATCGAGCAGCGTGGTGCGCGCCTCGACCTCGAGTACTTGCTCGGCGCCATTAATGTCGAGTTCAATGCGCATGAAGTTTTTCTCCTCGCGCGGACGCGCGCGCATCGGCCACCGCGCGGCAGGCGAGGCTGACGGCCACGCGCTTGCGATAGGCCGCCGAGGCGTGCAGGTCGTCGAGCGCCTCGATATCGGCCAGCGCTTGCGTCACCGCATCTTTGATCGCCGCCTCGTCGAGCGCGGTGCCGGTCAATTGCTGCTCGGCGCTATCGAGCCGCATCGGGAAATCCGTCGCGGCGCCGACGCCGATGGCGATGCGTTTGCATGTGCCGTCGGCGCCGAGTTCGACCTGTGCCGCCGCTGCGACGAAAGCAAAGTCGCTGCGCCGTGCATTCACTTCGTGGAAGCCGATGCCGATCTTGCCGCGCCACACCGGGTAACGCACGCCGGTCAGGCATGCGCCTTCGGGGAGCGACGTCACCATCGGCCCGACAAAGAAGTCGCGCGCCTTGATCTCCGACGTCTTGGTGTCCTGGCGATAATTCAGCGTTGCATCGAGTGTTACAGCAACAAGCGCCTGTTCCGCTGCCGGATCGGCATTGGCCAGCGACCCGCCGATGGTGCCGCGGGCCCGGGTGGCGGCGTGGCCGATCCACGGGATCGCCTTGGCCATCAGCGGCAGGTCGCGCGCCACCAGCGCATCGCGCTCGAGGTCGCATTGCCGCGTCGTGGCGCCGATCGCAATCACGTCGCCGTCGGCGCGTATATAAGAGAGTCCCGCGATGCGGTTGATGTCGATCAGCCGCGTCGGCCGCGCCAGCCGCATCGCCATCATCGGCACCAGCGTCTGTCCGCCGGCGATGACGCGCGCATTCTCGTCGGCGGCCAGCATCGCACAGGCTTCGTCGATGTCGGCGGGACGGGAATACTCGAACGGCGCTGCTTTCATAACTGGCTACCGCGACTAGATGAACGATATGGATTCGGCGTTGTCGAGAATGCTGCGGACGGTCCGCAATGCGAACTCGACATCGGCGTCGGACGTGGGCGCGCCAAGACACAGACGCACGCCATTACTCATCGGATCGAAGGATTGCAACGCATCGGGGGTGGCAATGGTGATGCCGGCCATCGCGGCCTGCATGATCAGCGGCGCGGTGGTGCGCCCGGCCGGCATCGGCAGCCACGCATGAAACGCAGGCGCCGCAGCACTCACGCGAATGTGCTCACCGAGGATTTGATGCGCCAACGCTTGACGCCGGGCAGCCGCGCTGCGCTTTCGCGCGATCTGCTGCTCGAGTTGTCCGTTTTCGATGACCCTGGCGACCACTTCGGCCATCAGCGGCGCCGCCATCCATCCGGTCGAGCGCAACGCATTGATGCAGCGGTCGCGGAAGGCGGGCGGAGCAACCATTGCGCCGATGCGCAGGCCGGGTGTGAGGCATTTTGCGAAACTGACGATGTAGAAGCTTCGCTCCGGCATTCGTGCCGAAAGCGGAGGCATCGGCGGATCGCACAGGAAGCCGTAGGCGTCATCTTCGACGAGGAAAGCATCGTGCTTGCACACGATCTCGATGATCTCGTCGCGCCGCTGCGGCGGCATGACCGAACCGGTCGGCGTTTGCAGCGTCGGCATGCAATAAATGACGCGGGCGCCGGTTTCTGCGAAAGCCCGGTCCAGCAGTTCGGGGACGAGGCCATGCTCGTCCATGGGGACGCCGCGCAGCCGATAGCCCTCATGATTGGCGAGCGCGCGCATACCGGAATACGTGAGGTTTTCGGCCAGCACGGTGTCGCCGGCATTGGCGAGCAGTCCGATGGCGATCGAAATCGCGTGCTGGGCACCATGCGTGACGAAAAGCGTGTCGGCGCTGACTGGCATGGCGTGGCGGCTGAGCCATCCGGCGATCATCGTGCGATGCCGGTCGCTGCCCGCGTGCGGCAGATAAGGCAGCAGATCCTTGACGGCGCCGTCGGCGGCAATAGCGAGGAGGGCGTCCGTGATCACCACATCTTCGCCCGTGGACGGCGGTGCATTGAGTGCGAGGTTGAGCCGCCGCGTGCGAGCTTCGCTTTCCGACAGTTTCGCCGGGGCCAGGCGTCCAAGCACGAACGTGCCGCGCCCGACCTCGCCCGAAATCAGGCCGCGCTTCTCCGCCTCGTCATAAGCCTTGGATACGGTGCCGACGCTCAGACCCAGGCGCTCTGCCATGTCGCGATGGGGCAGGAGCCGCGTGCCGGGCAGCAGCGCACCGCCGGTGATGTCGTGCTCGAGCGCAGCCACGATCTGGAGATAGCGCGGTCCGGCGCCTTCACCTGTGGTTGGTATCCAGTCGTTCATGGTCCCGGTACTCATTCCAAGCACTGTTAGGTCAATTGCAAAATTGTAGCAATCTGGAAATTACCTTACGCGCCGGATGGCCACAGACTAATTCAATTTCACACCTGATGGCGAAAAATACAGGCAAAATTGCTGCGCTGCACCATAACAAGTTCGATATTTTGCTCTATTGAACTATATCATTTTGCTTGTCTTCACCACACGGAGCGACGCCTGTGAGCCGTGCGTGGCACCACCAATCGGTACGTGCCGCGCGAAGAAGCAGTGCAAATGTCCATGCCTGAAAAACGACTTGGAATGTCGAAGCGGCCGGCGCGCTAAGAAGTGCGGAAAAAGAAAAGGCCGCGATTTTGCCTGAACAGGCCCGTTATTGTCGGTGCGACGACGATATGGTTAAAGTCTCTCTCGCATTATCGCAACCGCAAAAACCGCGGTCCCGCCACGCAGGATTGACATCACGATGACCGCCGATCGCCGCACGGCTTTTATACGCAACATCGCCGAAGTGCCGTGGCTGGAATTCCCCAACCATTTCGGCGGCGCGCTGTCCAAACCGCTGGTGATGCCGGAAACCGCGGGCTCGCATCACCTCGACTATCGAATCTCGATGTATCAGCCGAAAGCCTATGTCGAGAAGCACAGCCACAAGGTCCAAGAGCAGGTTTATCACGTCATCGAAGGCGAAGGCCTGATGCATGTCGACGGCAAGGATCAGGTCGTACGCAAGCACGACTTCATCTTCCTGCCGCCCGGCATCGTGCATGCCATCTCCAACACCGGGCTGGTCGATCTGGTATTCCTGGTGGTGACGTCGCCCGTCACCGACGACGTCAATCCGGTCTGATCCATGGCTCCTGCACGCCCGCGAACCAAACCCAGCGCCCGTCCGCCGCGCACCGCGACGGTCACAGCCATCGAACCGCCGCCGACCGAAGGCCAGCGCGCCGGCGTGCAATCGCTCGGCCGCGCCTTCGGCATCATGGAAGAGATCGCGCGCCATCGCGACGGCATCGGCCTTGCCGAACTGAGCAAGCGCGTCGGCCTGCACAACAGCACGACGTTTCACCTGGTCAAGACCATGGTGTCGCTCGGCTATGTGCGCCAGTTGAAGGACACCAAGCGCTATCGCATCGGCCGTCCGCTGTTCGCGCTGGCGGCGAGCGCGCTCGACGAAGTCGAGATGACGAGCCTCGCGTCGCCGGTGCTCGAAGCGCTGTCGCGCGAGACCGGCGAGGGTACGCAGTTCGCCGTGCGCTCCGGCGACGCCGTGGTGATCCTGGCGCGCATGAGCGGGCAGGGCGCCTTCCAGTTGGCCGACCGCGTCGGCGGCATCCGCCCGGCGCACTGCACCGCCATCGGCAAGATGATGCTGGCGTCGCTGTCGTCCGAGCAGTTCGAGCGCTTTCTCAGCCGCGCCGACCTCAAGCTCTTTGCGCCGAAGTCGATCGTGAAGACCGGCGAACTGCGCCGCGAGATCGAGGCCGTGCGCCGCGCCGGCATGGCGACGGACAATGGCGAATTCGATGTCGAATTGCGCTGCGTTGCCTTGCCGGTGCGCGATTTCAGCGCCCAGGTGATCGGCGCCATCGGTCTGTCGGGGCCGGTATGGCGGCTGTCGGACGCGGTGTTGGAGAAACACGTGCGCGTGGCGCGCGCCGCGGCGGCGCGCCTGTCGGCCGAATTCGGCTATACTGGCGAGATCGAACCGCGGGTCAGCGCCGCGGAATAATGCGCGTGATCCCGAAAAGTGGGAACCGGTTTTCGGATAAGATCACGCGCCGAGAAAAATGAGGAGCGCAGCAATGCCGCGTCACCCGAATTACGTTCCCCACGGCGTGATCCCGGCGGTGCTGCTGCCGTTCGAGAACGACCTCTCCATCGATGAGCCCAACTTCCGCAAGCATCTGCGCGACGTCGCGGCGGTCGAAGGCCTCTCCGCCATCACGCTGAACGCGCACTCGACCGAAGTCGCCTCGTGCACCTTCGACGAACAGCGCCGCGTGCTCGACATCGCGCAGGACGAGATCGGCGACAGATTGCCGATCGTCAACGGCGTCTGGGCCGACGGCAGTCTCGAAGCCGCGCGTATCGCCAAGATGGCGGCGCAAGGCGGCGCCTCGGCGCTGCTGGTGTTTCCGCCGGCGCCGTTCACCATGGGGCAAAACGCTGCGATGGCGCTGGCGCATTTCAAGCGCATCGCCGACGCCACCGATCTGCCGCTCATCGTTTTCCAGTACGCGCTGTCGACCGGGCAGGGCTATCCGAAGGACACGCTGCTCAAACTGTGCGAGGAAGTGCCGACCATTCGCGCCATCAAGGATTGGATCGGCAACGTGCCGCATCACGATTGGCACGTGCGCACGCTGCAGAACTTAGCCCGCCCGGTGAACGTGCTGACCACGCACAGCGCCTGGCTGTTCTCGTCGTTGGTGCTCGGCTGCAACGGTCTCTTGTCCGGCTCGGGCAGCGTCATCGCCGATCTGCAGGCGAAGCTGTTCCGCGCGGTGCAGGGCAATGATCTCGCCGCGGCCAAGCTGCTCGCCGATCGTATCGAGCCGATGGCGCGCGTGTTCTACGCCGATCCCTTCGTCGACATGCACAACCGCATGAAGGAAGCGCTGGTGCTGCTCGGCAAACTGCCGCGCGCCGTGGTGCGTCCGCCGCTGGTCAAGATCGAGCGCGCCGAAATCGAACGCATTCGTCAGGCGCTGATCGATGCCGGCCTGCTCGACAAGAACGCGGCGAGGGACGCCGCCTAGGGTCCGTTAATCCTTCATTATCCCAACGTTGCCACTATTTTGCCCAAAGCGCCGCGATAGATGCGTGTCGGGCGTAAGGGGAATGCCATGATTCGAAAGACTGTTTGTCTCTTGTCGTTGGGCGCTTTTTGTCTTGCCGTGGCGGGCTGCGCCTCGACCGGGCCAGCGCAGCCGACGCTTTCGGTCATGCCAGGCAAAGGCAAGTCCTACGCAGCTTTCCAGCGCGAAGATCAAGCCTGTCAGGTGTCGGCGCAGCGGGCGATCGGCAATCAGTCGCCCGGTCAGGCGGCCAACG
>JANMSZ010000259.1:0-1558 GCA_031389925.1 Hyphomicrobiales bacterium
CTTTGACGCAAGACAAGGTGCCGCTTAACGGACATGCGGTCGAGGCGCGGCTCTATGCGGAGGATCCCGAGCGCGGCTTTCTGCCGTCGACCGGCAAACTCATTGCGCTGGAGTTTCCAAAAAGCGAGGGCAAACACGGAAACTTGCGCATCGACACCGGCGTCGAGACCGGCGACGAGGTCACGCCGTTCTACGATCCCATGATCGCCAAGCTGATCGCGTCGGCGCCGACGCGCGGCGAGGCGCTCGATCGTCTGGCCGCCGCGCTCGACAAGACTGTCGTTATCGGTCCGCGTAGCAATGCCGGTTTCTTGGCCGCGCTGTGCCGCGCGCAAGAATTCCGCAGTGGCAATTTTGACACCGGCTTTATCGACCGCAATCTGGCGAGCCTCAAAGCCGAGCCGCAAGGCCTCGACCGCGCTGCCGCCGCGGCCGGCGCGCAAGAATTGCTGCGCCAAGAGCGCGCGCGCATCGCCGCGCAGCGCGATCCGGACGAGCCGCCATCGCCCTGGGACTTAGTCGATGGTTTCCAGATGGCCGGTCCGCGCCGTCTGGCCGTGCCGATCCTCGCCGACGGCGATAATGCCGTGGCCGAGGTGATCGGTGCCACGGTCACGGTTGATGGAACCGCGCCGGCCAACGACGCCGTGGCGATCGCGGCCGGTAGCGCGGTCTATGTGCTGCGCCACGGCCACCAGACCAAAGTCTCGTTGCGCGATCTCAGTCTCGACGAGGCTGGGGATCACGGCGGCGGCGGGCTTGTCCGCGCGCCGATGCATGGCAAGGTATTGAGCATTCTGGTGGAGAACGGCGAAGCCGTCACGCGCGGCCAACGTCTTGCCATCATCGAGGCCATGAAGATGGAACACACGCTGGTGGCGCCGATGGACGGCGTCGTGGCGGAGATCGCGGTCGTCCAGGACGCGCAGGTCGGCGAGGGCGCCAAGATGATGGTGATAACGCCGTCTAATCCGTCATCCTGAGGTGCGCGCCTTTTGGCGCGCCTCGAAGGATGGACGGCCGTCGCCCTTCGAGGCTCGCGGAGCCTGTCATCGGGCCGGCCCAAGAGGGCCGGACCCGTTGGCTCGCACCTCAGGGTGACGGAGTTGGTATCGTTTGCTGGATCGAAAGAAGTTGTAATGCCCCTTCATCTCATCAAACTCTCGGTCGGAACGGACTCGGTCGCCGACCTCGAAGACTGGATCAAGCTCAAGCTCAAAGAGAAGAAGCGGCGCGGCCAGAAACCCGAGCGCATCCACACCACGCGTATGGTGCCCAAGCGCGCCGACGAACTGACCGACGGCGGCTCGATCTTCTGGGTGATCAAGGGCCAGATCATGTGCCGCGAGCGCATCCTCGACATACGGCCCTTCACCGACAAAGACGGCATCGGCCGCTGCCGCCTGGTGCTCGATCCCAAATGTATCCTCGTCGAGCCGCGCCCGCGCAGCGCGTTCCAGGGCTGGCGCTATCTCGAGGATAAAGAGGCACCACGCGATCTCTCGCGCGCAGCACCCGGCGCGTCCAAGATGCCCGAGCAGATGCGCCGCGAATTGCG
>JANMSZ010000477.1:0-6357 GCA_031389925.1 Hyphomicrobiales bacterium
CCTGCTGGACCCCTCGCCCCTTGATGTTGAACTGGAAGATATCGCGCATGGGCTGGCGCGCGTTGCGCGCTGGAACGGACAGACCAAAGGCGCGCATATTTTCTCGGTGGCGCAGCATTCGCTGCTGGTCGAGGCGGTGGCACGCGCCAAGACACCGCGGCTCGACCGCGACGCCCGCCTCGCGCTACTGCTGCATGACGCGCCGGAATACGTGATCGGCGACATGATCTCGCCGTTCAAAGCTGTAATCGGGGATAGTTATAAGGCAGTGGAAAACCGGTTGCTGGCGGCCATCCATCTGCGCTTCGGCCTGCCGGCGAAAATCCCGGACACGATGACCGCCATGATCAAGGCGGCCGACCGCGCCGCGGCCTACCTCGAGGCGACGCGGCTCGCCGGCTTTGCCGATGACGAGGCGCGCAAGTTCTTCGGCCAGCCGCCGAAGTTCTCCGCCGCCATCGAGCGCGATTACCTGACGCCCTGGCCGGCCGGCACCGCCGAGCAGAAATATCGCGAACGGTTCGAGAAACTTCTGCGCGGAGCATGATCCCGAAAAGTGGGAACCGGTTTTCGGATAAGATCATGCTCAAAATATATAGACACTTTCCATTCGCATTGGCACGGCATAGATAAGCATCATGATTCACGTCTGCTCGCTCGCGCGCCTTCACGACACGGTCAACGAGACCAAGGCCCGCCATATCGTCACGCTGCTGCGGCTCACCGACCGCGTGACGCGGCCGAGCCATATCGCCGCCGAAAACCATCTCATTCTCGCAGTCGACGATATTGCCGCCCACGTCGACGGCTACACGGTTCCCGCGCAGGAACACGTCGAGCGGCTGATCGCGTTTGTCGGCCAGTGGGATCGCGCGGCGCCGATGGTGGTGCACTGCTATGCCGGCATTAGCCGCTCGACCGCGGCCGCCTACACCGCTGCCTGCGTCCTCAACCCCGAGCGCTCCGAACTGGAGATCGCGCAAGCGATCCGTGCCGCCTCCGGCACCGCGCAACCCAACGCTGCCATCGTCTCGGTCGCCGACAGATTGCTCAAGCGCGACGGCCGCATGATCCGCGCGGTGGAAGCCATCGGGCCCGCGACGTTCGCGGAAGAAGGCGTGCCGTTCCGGCTCGATTTGATCTAACCGGCGCTGCCCACAGGGCAGCCACCCCCGCTTTCCTATTGCATTGCGGCTCACTAGCATCGCGCGGAACCGGATCAATCGGGTGCGCGCATGGACGCTCTAATTATCTTCGCGGTGCTGCTGCTCCTGGCGATCCCGGTCGTTGCCATAGTCGCCTTGGTGATGGCGATCGGGAATCGCGATCGCCTGTGGCAGTTGCAGCAACGCATCGCGGCGCTGGAAGCCGGCCAGGCCGCGTCGCCGCTCGCGGTGCCGCCGGTTGAACCCGCCCCGGCGGCAGCCGTCAGCGAGCCAAGCCCGGTCATCGAACCGCTTGCCGAACCTGCCGCGCCGGAGACACCTCCTGAGGCCGCGCCTGCTCCAGCGGCCGCCCCGCCATCGACGACCCTGGAAGAAAGATTCGGCACCAAGTGGGTGGTGTGGGTCGGCGGCCTGGCGCTGGCGCTGGGCGGCATCTTCCTCGTGCGCTATTCGATCGAGCAGGGCCTCATAGGCCCCGGCATGCGGGTATTCTTCGGCGCGCTCTTTGCAGGCCTGCTGATTGCCGCCGGCGAGTGGACGCGACGCAACGAGATCGCCGCCGGCGCGGTCGCCCTCCCCACCCAGCATATTCCGAGCATCCTCACCGCCGCCGGGACCATTGCCGCCTACGCGACCGTGTACGCGGCCTATGCGCTTTACGGTTTCCTGTCGCCGCCCGTGGCTTTCATCCTGCTGGGCCTCGTGGCCTTGGCGACGCTGGCGGCGGCGATGCTGCATGGACCGGCGCTCGCCGGTCTTGGCGTTGCAGGCGCGTTCGTGACGCCGCTGTTCGTGGCATCGGACGCACCGAACTATTGGGCACTCTACGTCTACCTCGCCATCGTCACCGCCGCCGCCTTTGCCATGGCACGCGTCAAGCTCTGGCGCTGGCTTGCGGTCACCGCAGTGGTGCTCGGTACGTTGTGGACGTTTCCCGGCATCGACTATCCGTCCGTCGATGCGCTCGGCGCGCATCTGTTTCACGTGACGGCTGGCTTTGCGCTGGCCGCGGCGCTGATCGTATCCGGACTGCTGTTCGGTCCGAGCGCCGAGCCCGGCACGATCGACAAAATTTCGTCCGGCGCGATCGGCGCCTATTTGCTGGCAGCAGCGCTGCTCGCCATCGGCAGCTTTGGCGCTTCCACGGCGCTCGCCATCTTTACTCTCCTTGCAGCGGCAACGGTCGCCATCGCATGGCGCACGGAAGCCGCGCTCTGGGCGCTGCCCGCCGCCGGTTTGATGGCGGTTCTGGTGATGCTGCACTGGTGCGCGCCGGACTTGTTCGACGATCTCGTGCTGTCGTCCGGCGTCACCGCCGGCGCGATCCCAGAACCGCCGGCCGGCGTCGGCTTGCATCTCTTTCTTGGCGCGTTGTTCGCCGCCCTGTTCGGCATCTCAGGTTATGCGGCACAAGGCCGCTCGGAAAATTCACTGGCCGCGCTGTTGTGGAGCGGCACCGCGGTGGTCACGCCGATCGCCATTCTGATCGCACTCGATCTCCGCATTGCCAATTTCGACCGTTCTATCCCCTTTGCCGGGCTCGCACTCGCGCTCGCCGCGCTCTACGGCTACGCGACTGAATTGCTGACCAGACGGTCACCCCGCCCCGGCGTCGCCGGATCGGCCGCGATATTTGCGACCGGCGCGGTGGCGGGATTGGCGCTGGCGCTGACCTTCGCGCTCGACAAAGGGTGGCTGACCGTCGGCCTGGCGCTGATGGTCCCCGGCATCGCCTGGATCGCCGAGCAGCGGCCGTTGCCGGCTTTGCGCAAACTCGCGGCGGCGGTGACGGCCCTGGTGCTGCTCCGCGTCGGATCCGAGCCGCGCATCGTCGGCGACGATCTCGGCACCACGCCGGTGTTCAACTGGCTGCTCTATGGCTATGGCGTGCCGGCGGCTTCGTTCTGGTACGCCGGCACTCTGCTGCGGCGGCGCGCCGACGACATCCCCGCGCGCATGGCGGAATCCGCGGCGATCCTGTTCACCGTGCTGCTCGCGGTGCTGGAGATCCGGCACTACATGAACAACGGCGACCTATTTCGGGAGTCGACCGCGCTGGCGGAGATCGCCATGCAGGTTTCGGTCGGCCTGGCCATGACTATCGGCCTGGAATGGCTGCGCGGCCGCAGCAAGAGCGTCGTGCACAACGTCGGCGCTCTGGTCATCGGCGCAATGACATTGGCGGCCATCGTGTTCGGCCTGGCGCTGACGGTGAATCCATATTTCACCGGCAGGCCGGTCGGCGGCACATTCTTCAATCTGATCCTGCTCGGTTACGGCATTCCCGCCGTGCTGGCAGGAATTCTCGCGCTGGTCGCTCGCCATAGCCGGCCGCCAGCCTATCGTTATATCGGCGCAACGACCGCGGTCGCCTTGGCGATTGCTTATCTTTCGCTCGAGGTGCGGACGCTGTTCCATGGCGCATTCCTTGCGCGCGGCGTGACCACCGACGCCGAGCAATACACCTACTCGGCGGTGTGGCTCACGTTCGGGGTCGCACTTCTCATCGCGGGTTTCCTGCTGCGCTCACAGCCGGCGCGCATGGCTTCCGCCGCGGTGGTGACGCTTACCATCGCCAAGGTTTTCCTCGTCGACATGGCTGGGCTGGAAGGCATCTTCCGGGCGCTGTCGTTCATCGGGCTCGGCGTGGTGCTGGTCGGCATTGGATTGCTCTACCAGCGGCTGCTGTTTCCGGTGCGTGGCAAGCTTATAACGCCAGCCGCATCGGTGCCGGAGACGGGGACATGAACGAACGTGCGACGAAATACGGGGTGGTCGCGCCGGAGATGCTGACCTCTTACGATGGGCTCGGCTTTCTCAAAGCCATCATCGACGGCACGCTGCCGCAGCCGCCGATCGCCGAAATGGTCGGCTTTCAATTGGGCGAAGCCGAACACGGCTGCGTCGCCTTCGAGGGCATACCGGAATTTCGCCACTACAATCCGATCGGCAGCGTGCACGGCGGCTTCGCCGCGACCTTGCTCGACAGCGCGCTCGGCTGCGCGATCTTCTCGACGCTGAAGAAGGGCGACACCTGGACCACGATCGAGCTGAAAATAAATTTTGTGCGCGGTCTCACCAAGGATACCGGCCCTGTGCGCGCCGAGGGCCGCATCATTCATCGCGGCCGCACGGTGGCGACGTCGGAAGGCGATTTGAAGGATCGCACCGGCAAGCTCTATGCGCACGCCACCACGACCTGCATGATTTTTCCAGCTAAAGACTGATCGAAAGCTAGAAACTGATCGCGCGCTAGAACCAGACGCGGACGCCGGCCGTGATATAGGACGAGCCGCTCATCGCGCCGCTGATGATGCCGTACATTCCCGAACGGTGGTGCAACCGAAATACCAGTTGCCGGGTTTTGTATTCCGGCAAGGCAAAGGTCAGTTCTGGCGAGAAATAGTGCTGGATGTGAGTGCCATTCGGCGGATTGAGGTCGGAATGCGCGCGCTCGAAGTCCGAGATGCCGGTCGCGTAACTTAAGCCGGTCGACAGACCGAGCGTGGTATAGACATAATTATTCCATGGGAACGCGGTGAAGCGCACATAAACCGAGCCCCAGAATTCACCTTCGGTCTGATCGCCGAATCTTTTCGCGGCCCCTAACTCGCCCTCGATATCGAATACGTCGAACACTGTCGCGATGCGGCGCGACACCGCACCGCCGGCAACACTGCCGCCACTGTATTTCCACGCGGTCGGCCCGATGGGCTTGAAAAAGATGTCCTGCACGTTGGTCGCAACGGAGGAGCCGGCAAAAACGTAAATCGCGCAGTCGCCCGCGCACGGCTGCAACGGGTTGCGCCATTTAATGGAATCGGCTGCTTCGGCAGAACTCAAGAAAATCAACGTAGCGCACGCAAACGCAAACAAACTTCGCGTTAGCCGCATGTCTTAGTCCGTCAGTTCACGCTCCTCGTGGCCAGCACCCTGCATAACGCAGACGCGCCGGCACGACGCAAAGGGGCCGTGACTCGGATTAAGAAAATGGAAATAAATTAAGTTTCACCCCCGCCCGGAGGCCGGCGGAACTTTAGTTGGCGTTGGCGGTGATCGACGACCGCAGGCGCAGCGGTTCGTTGCTGTGGTTCTGCGTGCTGCGGATCACGGCGGTGCGGCTGTTATGGCGGGTGAACTCGCACGAGGCGAAGCCCAGACCCGAGACCGAACCGCGGAAGCTGTTGTTGTCGAGGCGTGTGAGATTGAAGCACGGCTGCATCGGCAGACCGCGCAGCGAGGCGCACACCGCCTCGCCCTTCACCTGCAAGGTGCCGGGCGGCAGCGCGGCGTGGCGCACTTGGCCGGAGCCCTGGAATTGAATGGAGCCCAGCACCGAGCCGTCGGACAGCACGCGGCCCTGGCCGCGGGTGCCTTCGAAGCAGGTGTAATTGAACAGTTTGCCGATGACGAAACGGCGGGCTTCTTCCGCACTCATTTCGCCAGCGATCGCCGGGACGGCAGCCAACAGGCCGACCGTTAACGCCACACTACGCAACATTCACTCAACTCCGACTGACGCCACTATTTAAGCGAGAACGCGGCCCGGTTTTCAAGCCTGGCGGATTATGCCTAACGTTCGTCGCCAAATCCTTTACTGGATTTTGACCACGATCCGGCCCCGCACCTGGCCTGCCAGGATGGCCGCCGCAGCCTCGGGAACGTCGGAAAGGCCGATTTCGCGGGTCATGGCGGCAAGTTTGGGGCGGTCGAGGTCCGTTTCCAGCCTTTTCCACGCTTCTCGGCGTCGCTCGATGGGGCACATCACCGAGTCGATGCCGTAAAGACACACCCCACGCAAAATAAACGGCGCGACCGAGGTCGGCAGGTCCATGCCGCCTGAAAGGCCACAGGCGGCCACCGCACCGCCATAGCGCGTCATCGACAGGAGGTTCGCCAGTATGGTCGAGCCGACGGCATCGATGCCGCCAGCCCAGCGCTCTTTGGCCAGCATCTTGACCGGGCCGGACAATTCCTTGCGCTCGACGATCTCGGTGGCGCCGAGGCTCTTGAGATAATCGCCCTCCTCCGGGCGCCCGGTGACCGCGCTGACGGAAAAGCCCAGCTTCGCCAGGATCGCGATCGCCACCGACCCGACGCCGCCCGCAGCGCCCGTGACGGCAATCGGACCACGCTCCGGCGTCAAGCCATGGCGCTGCAGCGCCATCACCGCCAACATGGCGGTGTAACC
>JANMSZ010000269.1:0-8206 GCA_031389925.1 Hyphomicrobiales bacterium
GCGCGGCGCGAGACCGACACCATGGACACCTTCGTCGACTCGTCCTGGTACTTCGCGCGCTTCACCGATCCGTGGAACGAGAGCGCGCCGACGACGCCGAAGGCCGTCAACGAGTGGCTGCCGGTCGATCAATATATCGGCGGCATCGAGCACGCGATTTTACATTTGCTGTATTCGCGCTTCTTCACGCGCGCGATGCATAAGACCGGCCACACCGGCATGGACGAGCCCTTCGCCGGCCTGTTCACGCAGGGCATGGTCGTGCACGAAACCTACAAGAGCAAAAGCGGCGACTGGGTCGAGCCGGCCAATGTAAAAATCGAAGGCATGGGTGATGCGCGCAAGGCGACGTTGATCCCCACCGGCGAGCCGATCGAGATCGGCTCGATCGAGAAGATGTCGAAGTCGAAGAAGAACACCATCGACCCCGACGACATCATCGCCGCCTACGGCGCCGACACCGCGCGCTGGTTCATGCTGTCGGATTCGCCGCCCGAGCGTGACGTGATCTGGACCGAGGAAGGCGTGCAGGGCGCCTGGCGCTTCGTGCAGCGGCTGTGGCGCATGGTCGGCGAAATCGCCGGCGTCACCGGGCCGCAGACCCGCCCCGCAACTTTTGGTCCGGAAGCCCAAAAAGTCCGCAAGGCCGCGCACCGGGCGCTTTCCAACGTGTCGGACGACATCGCCCGGCTGCGCTTCAACCGCTGCGTCGCGCACATCTATGAGTTCGCCAACGCACTCTCGGACGCCATCGGCGAGGTCGAGACCGCGCCGGCCCCCGATATGGCCTGGGCGCTGCGCGAGGCCGGCGATATCCTAGTGCGGCTGTTCCACCCGATGATGCCGCATCTGGCCGAGGAATGCTGGGCGGCGCTGGGGCACAAGACCCTGGTCGCCACCGAGGCCTGGCCCGCCCTTGAGGCCGATCTGCTGGTCGAAAACACCATCACTTTGCCGGTCCAGATCAATGGCAAGAAGCGCGCCGACGTCACGGTCGCCCGGGACGCCGGGAAAACCGAGATTGAGGCTGCCGTTTTGGCCCTCGATGCGGTAATAAAGGCCCTGGATGGCAAGAGCCCGAAAAAGGTCATTGTCGTCCCGCAGAGGATTGTGAATGTCGTTGCCTGAATTCCCGCGCATCACCCGCTTGCTGCTGGCGCTTGCGCTGGCCGGCCTGACCGCCGGCTGTTTCCAGCCGCTTTACGGCGACCAGACCGTCGTCGGCGGTTCGGGCGTCCGCGACAAGATGAGCGCCGTCGAGGTCGCGCCGGTCGCGTCCACGGTGGGCACCAGGCTGCCCCGGGTGGGCCTCGAGGTCCGCAACGAACTGATCTTCCAGTTCACCGGCGGCGGTCAGCCCAATACGACCGGCTACAAACTGTTCGTCAATATCAGCTCGACCAACTTGCAGGTGATCGCGGACGTCAACACCGCGCGGTCCGACGTGCAGAATTACGGCATCGACGCGTCCTACCGTCTGATCGAGATCGGCACCGGCAAGCAGGTCGTCACCGGCACCACCTTCTCGCGCGTATCCTACGACACGCCGGGCCAGCAGCAGCGTTTCGCCGGCGTCCGCGGTCTGCGCGATGCCGAGAACCGCGCCGCTAAGGTGATTGCGGAAAACATCCGCTCCCGGTTAGCGTCGTATTTCACGGCCGGGACGTGATCCCGCCGCGCAAGCGGTGTAACCGATGACTGCCATCAAAGCCTTCGACATCGACAAGTTCATCGCCAGGCCCGATCCGGGCATGCCGATCGTGCTGGTCTACGGCCCCGACGCCGGGCTGGTGCGCGAACGTGTCGACGCGCTGGTCAAAGCCTCGGTCGACGATCCCGCCGATCCGTTTTCGTTCGTGCGCATTGAGGGCGAAGACCTCACCGCCAATCCGTCGCGGCTCGTGGAAGAAGCGCACACCGTGCCGCTGTTCGGCGGACGCCGCGCCGTGCTGGTGCGGGCCGGCTCGCGCAACATCGCCGGCGCGGTCGAGACCGTCATCAACGCGCCGTCGAAAGAATGCCGCATCATCATCGAGGCCGGCGACCTGCGCAAAACCGCGCCGCTGCGCGCGCTGTGCGAAAAGGCCAAGGTCGTCGCGGCCCTGCCTTGCTATGTCGACAACGCGCGCGATCTCGAGCGGCTGATCGACGACGAAATGCGCACCGCGAACCTGACGATTGCGCCCGACGCCCGCGCCGCGCTGCTGGCGCTGCTGGGCGGCGACCGCCTCGCCTCGCGCGGCGAAATCCGCAAGCTCGCGCTCTACGCCACAGGTCAGGGACGTGTCGAACTCGCCGACGTGATCGCGGTGGTTGCCGACGCCTCGGCGCTGGGATTCGACGGCGTCGTCGACGCGGCCTTTGCCGGCCGCACGCCGGACGTCGAAACCGAATTCGGCAAGGCACGCCAGGGCGGCTCGTCGCCTGCGGCCATCATCTCGGCCGCCATCCGCCAGGTCGCCAATCTGCACAAGATGAAGCTCGCGGTCGACGCCGGCGACTCCATCGAATTCGCCATGAAGCGCGGCGCGCCGCCGGTGCATTTCACCCGCGAAAAACTGGTCGGCGAGGCGCTGCGTAATTGGTTACCGCAGCGTTTACTGCGGGCCATGGAGCAACTCGCCGAGGCATCGCTCGAGATGCGCCGTAACTCAGCCCTGGCCGAGGCCATCGCGCACCGCACGCTGCTGTCGATTGCCGTCGGCGCCCGGCGCCGCGAATCCTAATCCACATCGAAAAGTAGCTAAATTTTTACCAAATCGCTTTAGGGCGTCGCAAGCTGTCGGCCTTAATCATGGCCGATGAACTCCACGCCGGAACAGACCGCACAGGACGCGCCGCGACCGCGGCGTAGCGAGCATCAAGTGCACGAAGCGCGCGTCAAATTCTGGCGCGTCACCATCGTCACGTCGTTCTTTGCGATTCTGATCGGCGGCAGCCTGGTCGCCGGCGCCGTAACCATGATCGGCAATAGCCAGAGCCAGTCGAGGGAAGCCCTCGCCGCCAAATACAAGACCGCCAAGATCTCGCGGCCGATGCTCGACGGCGTGTTCTGCCGTAATCTGACGCTCGACAATCAGACCGGGCTGATGGTCGAAGACAAGGTCGAACGTTGCGAGCTGGGCAAAGTCCAGCCGACACGCCCCGGGCAAACGCAGTTCGTCTGGGGCGGCCGGGCGCAGTAAGCCGTTCGGCCCTACAAATTCAGTTGGTAGGTGTGCGACACCCAGCGATAGCCGCCGGCTGATTTTTCGATCCAGCCGATGCCGGGGAACGGCATGTGGAAGCTGGCGAAGAACAGCTTCTCGGTCGCCAGCATGTCGAGCATGCGCTTGCGGGTGGCGACCGCCTTGTCCTTGTCGTCGTCCATTTCGAAGTACCACTCCGGCCGCTGCACCGCCATGACGTATTGCGTCAGGGTGTCGGCGGTGATCATGAAGCGCTTGCCGTCGCTCTCGATATGGAACGCCATCAGTCCCGGCGAATGGCCGGCGGCATCGACGGCGCGAATGCCCGGCACGACTTCGTCGCCCGGCTTGATGAAGGTGGCGCGCGCGGCCAGCGGCTCGCAGATCGTCATGAAGAGCTTCTGGTTGAACTTGCGCGCTTCGCGCACGTTTTCGTTCTTCTTCCAGAAATCATACTCGGCGGCGCCGAACACGTAGCGCGCGTTGGGAAACACCGGCTTGCCGCCTTCGACCAGGCCGCCGATGTGATCCGGGTGGCCGTGGGTCAGGACGACGACGTCGATATCCTCCGGCTTGTAACCGGCCTGGCCCAGCCGCGTGACCAGATTGCCGGCCGGCATACGGGCCTTGAGCTGCTCGTATTCGCGCGGCAGCGCGCCATTGCCGGCGTCGAACAGCACCAGTTCCTTGCCGGTATTGACGAGGGTCGGGATGTTGGGATGCTCGAGACGGTTGGTATCGATATGATTGGCGCGGGCGAGCGCGTGCACCTCGTCGGCCGTGGCGTTGCCGCCGTACATCGGATGGACCCCTTCGCGGACCGCCTTGCTGTCCAGGATGGTCGCAGCTTCGAAGCCGCCAAGCTTGAAGCGGTAGACGGTCGGCTGCAGGTCGCCTTGTAGGGATGCGGGCACCAGGTTCCTCCGAATGTGTTGTTTTGGCCGGATGCCCCCGGATTTATCGTAATACCTCTCGAATAACCAGCATTGGCGAGGGTCCAAGGCAGCCGCGAAGCAGCTCCGGGAACATTAATGTTGCCACAACCATTCGAAGGTACAAAAACAGCGTGTAGTTTTGGCCACCGGGTTTGGCCAGGTCGCCGGGTCTTTTAATGACGCCAAACGCACTCATCGACGGGATTGAATTCCGTTACACCCTCTACGAGCTCGACGCGCCCGCGCGCAGCGCAATCAAGCAACTTTGGCCGACGATTGCGCCGCATCTCGACAAGGCGGTCGACGACATTCTAAATGCCACCGCGCGCGTGCCCTATATCAACGCGATCATCTCGCAGCACCGCGCCATGATCAAGAAGCTCGAACTCGAGCATCTGAAGGCGCTGTTGAGCGGCGAGCTCGACGAGCACTATTTCGAGTCGTGCCGGCACACCGTCGAGCAGGAAGCAGCGATCGGGTTTGACGCGCGCTTGCGCAGCACTGCCGGGAATTTCGTGCTGCGCGCGGCGATCGACGCGCTGGCGCACAAGCACCGGTTTTCGCCGCACCGACTGGCCGACGGCGCAAAACTCATCTCGAAGGTTATCGCCTTCGATGTCGCCAATGCGATGACGCTGCATCGCGAGGCGGCGGAATCGGCGACGCTCAAACGCCGCCATGAGATCGACGGGGCGATCGGCGAATTCGCCGGCGCTATCGGCGAAGTGCTCAAAGCAATCACGGACGCTTCGACGTCGCTGACAGCCACCTGCTCGAACATGCGCGAACTCTCCGACGACACGCTCAACCGCATGGCGGTCGCGTCAGCGGCGGCGGCGGAAACCACCGAGCGCGTGCGCGCCACCGGGGAAGCCACCGATGAATTATCCGGCTCGATCCAGCACATAGGGCGCGAGACCACCCGCGGCCTGCAACTGGCGAACACGGCCGTCGCAGACACCCAGCGCACCCAGCAAGCTATCCTCGCCTTGAACGACACCGCCAAGCATATCGGCTCGATCGTCAGCATCATTTCGACGATCGCGTCGCAAACCAATCTTCTGGCACTCAATGCCACCATCGAAGCCGCGCGCGCCGGCGAGGCCGGCAAGGGATTTGCCGTGGTGGCCACCGAGGTAAAGGCGCTCGCCAATCAAACCTCGCGCGCGACCGAGGAAATCGGCCAGCAGGTCACCGCCATCCAGGACGCCACCCGCAAATCGGTCGACGAAGTCGCTTCGATCACCCGCCTGATCGTGCAATTGACCGAGGCCGCGACCAGCATCGCGGCGGCGGTCGAACAGCAAAGCACGACAACCGTTGAAATCGGCTGCAGCATCCAGACCGCGGCTGAACGTACCGCCAGCGCGTCCGCCGAGATTCTATCCGTCGAGCAAGCCGCCGGCCGCGGCGTCACCGCCTTTGCCGAGATCGCCGATCTGACCGCGCGGGTATCGGCCCGCGCCGGCGACCTGGAATCGAAAGTCGCCGCCTTCATTACCCGGGTCCGCGCCGCCTGATCGCGGGTTTCACGCGTTGCCCCGCTGGCGCGACGCCATTCCGCGGCCTACTGTGCCATTTCACAAACAGGGGGAATGCCGATGGCCAAAAAAGCCCGGAAAAAAGCTGGCAAGAAATCCGCGAAGAAAGCCGTTAAGAAATCCACCAAAAAATCCGCCCTCAAAACCAAGAAAAAATCAGCGGCGAAGAAATCCAAGAAGAAAGCCAAGCCCGCGGCAAAGCGCAAAAAGCCGGCGAAGGGCTTCAAGGCCAAAGTCACCGAGGCCTATCAGACCGTCGTCGACACCATCAAAGGCACCGATCAGCTCCGGAACAAAATGGAGCAACGGGGCACGTCGGAATCGGAATAAAATCACTCCGAGGGGCGCCGGTTTAAGAAACCGCGCTCTGTCCGGCGTTCGGCATTGTGACACGGCGGCGCCGGTCTTGATTCGGCCGCCCTTGGCTGTACCGCAGTCTTGGCGGCTTCGGCGGCTCGGCGACAATCGAATTCGCGCGCAGCGGCGTGATCTGCCGCATGACACTGCCGAAGCAGGGCGCGGCGCCGACAACGGCCGTGCAAGCCAAAGTCGCCTGAGGCGCCGCGATTTGATCTAGATCAAATTTCCGGGCCGTTGAGGCACATCAAGGCGCCGTCGGGGTAACCGTACGACATTGGGCTGTCTTCAATCCTGTTGAAGGAGGCTGTCATGTCCAACGATGCGCAGCAGCAGCATTATCCGACCGTCGAATTCGTCATCAACGCCATTGCCGACTGGGTCAACGATCACCGCAATAGCGTCGGTCGCGCCGATTTTGGACAATGCACGCCGGATGAAGTCAGCCGGATGGCGACGGATTTTGGCATGTCCGCCGGACAACTGCGCGAGCTCGTCCGAAGAGGACCGCACGCCGCCGACCAGTTGAAGGAAATGCTGGTCGCGCTGAAGGTCGATCCGAAACATGTCGCCGACACCGAACCGCTGGTCATGCGCGATCTGCAACGGCTCTGCATTTTCTGCGACGACAAGAAGCGCTGCGCGCATGAACTGGCTGCGGGCACCGCGGCCGCGCATTTCCACGAATTCTGTCCCAATGCCATGACGCTCGACGTCCTCGCCAAAGAAGAGGTTTCGCCGGCGAAGTAACGCGCATGATTCCGAAAAGCATGCCCTCGGGCTTGACCCGATGGGTGGGAACCAAGGACGGCCGCACCAGAACGCTTTACACCGCCGCGGTGGAATACGCCTATCAGGTGCACGGCGTCGATTATCACAGCCGGCAGATCAATCTCGGCATGACCACCTCCGGTTCGCAATCCGGTGCGGAAAAAGTCGCAGCGCGTTATCCGCAAGGCGCGCAGGTCGACGTGCATTACGAGCCGGAAAATCCGTCGAACGCGGCGCTGGAAAATCCGACCGGCTACACCTGGCTGATCCTCGGCGCCGCGGTGTTCTGTTTTGCCGTCGCCGCCTATGCCAGTGGCGTGTTCAAGTAGCGCCGGCCTTTCCCTTCGATTAACCGTCTGCCGCTGGTAAGGCAATGTGCCCTTAAACAAGGCAATTCGCGTCAGGCTCTATTAAGCCGCGCGGTGTATACAATCGCGATTGCGGGCTGCATTGCAGCCGCGATGATCAGGAGCGCACCGATGCGAAAAGCCTTGCCGGACACCATGTTCAACGACAAGGACCAGCCGCGCCTGACCATGCTGCGCAACTGGGTGCTCGATCACCAGGTCACCGAGATCGAGATGAACGAGCGCCAGTTCTGGAATTTCGTCCAGCTTCAGCCGATCGCCGAAAAGCCGTGGGCCACCTTCATGGGCCGCCAGCTCCGCGTCCCAGCCATGCCGGTGGAAGCGCAAAAGTGCCTCGGTATCGACGAGAAAACCGGGACGGCGGCGATTTAAGTGCTAGCGTCGTCGCGGCCGGGTCATGGAACTCAAGTTCCCGATCCGAGTTATCGTGCGCGGCCTGACAAGGAGCATACTTTGTTCACCACGATGATGAATGCCTGGTTTGAAGCGGCGCGGTTCGGCGCCGACAGTCACAACGTCATCGCGTTGCGCATGATGAAGCTTTCGTCCGGCGGACCCAACGCCGCCCAGGAAGCGACCCAGATGATTTCGGAAAAGATCGCCGCCTTCAACGAAGCGCAAGGCGCTTTGATGGGCGCATTGTTCAGCGGCAGCAGCTTCGATGACGCCGCCGCCAAGGCCTACGCGCCGTATCGCCGCGCCGTGCGCGCCAATCGCAGACGGCTTGGTGCTTAAAGACCCGATCTCGAATAATTATTTTTGCTGCTGTCCGGCGTGACCGATCACGTCGCCGATCCGCGTTTGCACTTTGTCGTCGAAGAACGGGTCGTCGAGATCATGCGCACGTTGCGCGGCCGGATCGTGCACGACCACGGGCGGCACCGATGCTTGCGGCGTCGAATCGGCAGAGCCAATCAAACGTGCCCATAAATTTCGCAATGCATGCGTGAAGCCGGCCATGGCTGGCGTTTCCACAATCCAAAAGGAGATATGGAAACCAACGGGCCGGACCCGATTAAGTTCCTGGCTAGTGCTTTGGGGTCGCC
>JANMSZ010000546.1:0-9717 GCA_031389925.1 Hyphomicrobiales bacterium
TAGATGACCGAAGCGCCCGGCACGCATGATCCCAACATTTTGCCGCCCAATATCCCGATCCCGCAGGACGACGGCGCAGCGGCCCATCTTGCCGGCATGAAGCTGCCCGATCTGGCGCTGCCGGCGACGCAAAACGCGCAAAGTACCGCGCCGGTCAATTTGTCGGCGCTCAAGGGCCGCACCGTCGTTTACATCTACCCGCGCACCGGCGTGCCCGGGACCGATACGTTGCCGGGCTGGGACCAGATCCCCGGTGCGCGCGGCTGCACGCCGCAATCTTGTTCGTTCCGCGATCATTTCGGCGAGTTGAAACGTTTTGGCGTTGCCCAATTATTTGGCCTGTCGACGCAGGGCACCGCCTATCAGCAGGAGGCGGCGACACGGCTGCATCTGCCGTTCGCCATTTTGTCGGACGAGAAGCTGGCGCTGACTACGGCGCTCAAGCTGCCGACCTTCACGACGTCCGGCATGACGCTGCTCAAGCGCATGGCGCTGGTGATCGATGACGGCGTGATCGTCAAAATGTTCTATCCGGTGTTTCCGCCGGACAAGAATGCGGAAGAGGTGATCGCCTGGCTCGCCACCCCCGAAAATACACGTAAAGGTTGTTGAATTAATGTCCAGTTATTATGGTCAAATTGTACGGCGATTCGCGCCGCGCTTTGACGGAATCAATTACAGGTTGTGCAAATGACGTCATTGGCGCGCCGCGGCTCAGCACATGATCACAATGCAGCCTGGGGGCAGGGAATGACCGATGTCGACTCGCGGCGAGAGAATTCGCCATGCTCTGGCGGCGCGTGGAGTTCGCAAGCAGCAGGCGCTGGCGGCCGAGCTCAACGTTCATGAGAGCGCGATCACACGCTGGAAAGAAAATGCCGCGATGTCGCTCGACAGCGCGATGGCGCTCGCTTCGGTTCTCGATGTTTCGCTAGACTGGCTATTGCTCAATCGCGGCACAATCGACTCTCACAAAATGCAGGATGCTGCTCGGCCCTTATCGGTCGATCTGCGGCGGCTTGGCAGTCGCGTCGGGCCGCGCTCGATTTCGCTTTTGCTCTCGGTAATCGACTCGATTGCAGACGATCTGACGCCTTCGCGTCGCCGATGATATTGCTCCTACCGCAAGCAAACCGCCTTTAATTGCTCCTGGCGCAAGCGAATGCGTTTGACGCATTTCCGCAATACCCCCTAAGGTTGTGTCGTTAAATAAAGCAACCAAGCGGCAATCCACCATGCCGCGCATTCGGGAGCGTGTGATGCAATATCAACTCAACATTGCTATCGATAACGCCGGTCTTACCAACATCTACAACGCCGGCCAGGCAATCACCATCGTTAAGAGCGTGGTGTCGAACCCCACCAGCCAAGGCAATTTGCCGATCGCCTGGGTCAGTTTCCAGCCGCTGGAAGAGAACACGGTCACGTGGATTGAGAATTACAATATCTACGGGACCACCACCCAGCTCAATGCGGGCGCGACCATCGTGCAGACCTCGGTCACTGGAGCACCGGTGCAAACGGGCTGGATCTATACTTTCGCGCAAGGCCAGTTCACCGGCGCGCAAGGTGGCTCGACCACTACCTACAACATGAACAACCAGCAGGGCGGGATGTACAATTTCGGCCTGTCGCAGCAAGCGATCGTCAACAATGTGACTGTCATGGCGCCGTTGAGTGCTATCCCGGTGCTCACCAACGAGGGGGCGACATTCACGCCTGAAGAAACGGTGTCGGTCTTCCTCTCCAACTCAGTCAATAACGGCGTGGTGTTGAGCCAGGTGGCCAGCAACGCGTTGGTGGTGCAACTGAGCTCGCAGAATGCGACAGCCAACATCGGGTTCAACGACAGCAACAACACATTCTATCTGTCGGCGAGCGCGCAGGTTTCCTCGGATTCTTTCGCGCGCCGCCTGCGCTCGAGCCGCGCCTAGGGGTGATGCGGCCGCATCCGCGTGACGTCGAGCCTGGAAATTCAGATCGATAGCGCGGGTCTGTCCGAAATATACGGTGCCAGTCAGAGCGTAACGCTGGCGCTGAAAATCGGTCAGATCGTGGATGTGGTCGCCTCTCCAAAGGCGTCCGCGGGAGGAGCAGGCCAACTCATCGTCGCCTGGCTCGCCTTTGCGCCCCTGCAGACGAACACCGTCAGTTGGAACGAGCAGTACTACTGCTTCGCCACGGCTACGCCTTTGACGATGGGTGAGGTTATCAAGATGAACTCGCAAAGCGCGGCCCCAATGCAACCCGGCGCGGTCTACACCTTCGCTAATGGGCAGTTCTCGTCGCATCCAGAATCTGGAAGCGCCTATGTCGTCTACAACGCCACGGCCGATACCTATGGCTTTGGCCTTGCGCAGCAAGCAACAGTGAATGATGCGCCGGCCTTCGCACCCACCTCGGTGGTGCCGGTACTCTCGAACGAAGCCGCTTACTTCACGCCGGCCGACGAGATCTCGATCTTTCTGTCATCGGCGTCGAACAACGGCACGCTCATTCCGCCTCCGATCAACGCGCTCACAATCGCCGTCGGCGTAAACGGCGCGGTGGTCGGCTTCAACGATCAAACCCACTCGTTTTATCAACTGTCATAGGAGCGTACGCCATGAACAACGTTCAGTTGCAAAATCTGATCTTCGGCGATTCCGCGCGCATTATCCAAGCCATTACGACTGGCGCCGCGTGGGAAATATGGATGCAAGTCGAACTGGTGTTGATCCTGCGGGCAGGCGGCCTGCAAGCCGCGCGCGAGGTGCCTTACCCGCCGCCGAACGCCAACCTCAGTCTCGATGTCATCGCACAAGACAATGCCGGCCTGTATGCGATCGAGTTGAAGGTCGAGAGCGCCAACAACGCCGGCGCGGCCATCATCAACGGCATCAACACTGACCGCGCAAAGATCGCGCATTATCCGCAACCGAACCCGGGCGCTCGCTGGGTTGTCGGCATTGGCTACAGCGTCCCTGCGGTGCGGGCGATGCAGCAGTTCGCGCAGATCGGCGGCAACAACGCTATTTATAACTACCAAAACAACCTGGGCATATTGGTCGCGACGGTTTGAGGTCGCTGCTGCAATTCGTACCGTGGTCCACGGCCGGGCGTCATACGCTCGGCCGTCCTCCATCTGCAGGAGCACAAGATGCAATACAGGCTCATCATTTGCATCGACCAGGAGGGACTACAGCAAATTTATGATGCCGGCATGGCGGTCGCCATCGTCAAAACGGTCTTCGTGAAACCGGCGCCTGCCGCTCCCACGCCCCTCGCATGGATCATTTTGCATCCGTTGCAACAGACTGAGGTGGCGTGGACCGACAACTACGGCGTCTACGCCACCAAAGAAGCGATTGGGGTTGGGACAACTATTGCGGCGATCGCCGACTGTTCGGCGCGGCCCGGAGGGACCTACACCTACGCGGGCGAGACCTTCAGTAGCAGCATGGCAGGACCGCCCGATGCGATCACCGTGAATAACCAACAGACCGAAGAGCCCGTTTGCTTCGGCGTTTCGCAACTAACAATTATCGATGGTTCGGCGGCTCTGTTGCCGCTCAACGTGACGCCGGTGCCGGCCGGCCGTTCAGCTTTGCACCGCAAGAGATCGTATCGATTTTTCTGACGTCGATGTCGGATAACGGGGTCGTGCTGCCGGAAGTTCCGCCGAACGCCCCCATCGTTACCCTTACGCCGGAAAGTCCGAGCGTGAATATTGGTTTCAACAAGACGACCTGGGCATTTTATGAAGTGGGCGGGCCATCATCGAGATAGGCCCGCACTTTTTCAAACACATCCCGAAACATTGCCGTCGTCAGCACGCCGGTATTGGTGTTGTAGCGCGAGCAGTGATAGCTCGAAAACAGCGCCAATTCGCCAATGCTTTCGTGCCTAAGCATATTGCGGCCCGCGTGCTTGAACACCGTCTGTGACTTCTTGGCGCCGAAGGCACTCACCACGCTGTTATGCGCGACGTGGCCGAGCGCGACGATGGCCTTGAGATTTTTCATCTCGGCGATGGTGGGCTTGAGGAAATCGCGGCAGGTATTGATTTCGACCGGCAGCGGCTTGTTTTCCGGCGGCACGCAGCGCACCGCGTTGGTGATGCGGCAGTCGGTCAACTCGAGTCCGTCGTCGATCCGCGCGTCGAATTTACCGTTGGCGAAGCCGTAGCGGCTCAGCGTCTCGTACAGCAGCAGTCCGGCATAGTCGCCGGTGAAGGGCCGGCCGGTGCGGTTGGCGCCTTGCACGCCCGGCGCCAAGCCGACGATCAGCAGGCGCGCGTCGAGCGGCCCGAAGGAGGGCACCGGCGCGTTGAACCAGGCCGGTTCCTTGACGCGCAAAGCGTCGCGATACCCGACCAGCCGCGGGCAGCGCGGGCAGTTGCGCCCAGGCTTGCCTTCGGCGATCGGCATGGCTGCTGACGAGGGTTAGAGATTAATCTTCGAAGTCGTCGTCGTGGGTGCCGACGGTCGCACCGGCACGTTGCGGCGCAGCCGGCGGCCGCTGCAGGAATTGCGGCGTGTGCTGACCGGCTTCGCTCGGACCGCGGTCGTGCATCGGTGCGCGTGGCGGACGCTCGGATGGATCGCGGCCGATCTTGCCTTGCAGCGTGACGATGTCGGTGAAGATGTCGGCCTGGCGGCGCAGTTCGTCGGCAATCATCGGCGGTTGCGTCGAGATGGTCGAGATCACGGTGACCTTCACGCCTTTGCGCTGCACGGCCTCGACCAGCGAGCGGAAGTCGCCGTCGCCGGAGAACAGCACCATGTGATCGATAGTGCCGGCGATCTCCATGGCATCGACCGCGAGTTCGATGTCCATGTTGCCCTTGATCTTGCGGCGGCCGGTCTGGTCGACGAATTCCTTGGTCGCCTTGGTGACCACCGAATAGCCGTTGTAGTCCAGCCAATCGATCAGCGGACGGATCGAGGAATACTCCTGATCTTCGATCACCGCGGTGTAGTAAAACGCCCGCAGCAGATAGCCGCGCGAGCGGAATTCGGTCAGCAGCTTCTTGTAATCGATGTCGAAACCGAGCGATTTGGCGGTGGCGTAAAGGTTGGCGCCATCAATGAACAATGCGATTTTTTCACCGGGTACCGTCATGGGGGCTTTCTCACAATTTTAAAGCGATAACGTCTCAACTGGGTGATCCGGCGGCGGCCCGGCACGCATCACGCGCAGGCCTTAAATGCAGCGGATCGGCGTTAACAGGCTGGCGGCGCCTTCGATCAAATCCTATGGCGCCCCACGGACAGGCGGTTTCCGAGAAAATCCAGCCGGATCGGCCTGTTCGCAGTGGGGTTCTCTAACCGAGCCATACGGCTAATCCAAGACAAAAATGCTTGAATTATCCGTCGGTAGGGGATACCTACCAGTTGATTTCAGCACATAGTTCCACTTGAGGAGTGACGAGCCGATGGCCCGTGTCACCGTTGAAGACTGCATCGATAAGGTAGAGAACCGCTTCGATCTCGTTCTGCTCGCCAGTCACCGCGCGCGGATGATCTCGTCCGGGTCGCAGATCACGCTCGATCGCGACAACGACAAGAACCCGGTCGTCGCCTTGCGCGAAATCGCCGAGACGACGGTATCCCCGGGCGATCTCAAGGAAGATCTGATCCACAGCCTGCAGAAGTACGTTGAGGTCGACGAGCCCGAGCCCGAGGTGCCGCTGATCGGTTCCGGTGCCGGGGCTGCCGTCGATTCCGATGATGCCGATGTTACCACTGCTGCCCCGATGACCGAGGAAGAGCTGCTCAAGGGCCTCGAAGGCCTGGCGCCGCCGGAAGAAGTGCCGGAAGACGACGCCGAATAGGCGTTAAACGCAGGTTTTTGCGAGTATTTAAGACAAAGGCCCGGTCATTGGACTGGGCCTTTTTGTTAATGACATGGGCAACCTTTGCGCAAAGCCTTGCGACCGCAGTAAATTGACGTGATATCTAACTAAATGTGAGCCCGCGCGCGGATTTAAGCGCCGGGCGCCGCCGAGGTCGCAATATGTCACGCACGCGCAACGATTTGCCGCGCATGCAAAAGCAGTCGCCGGTCCGCGCGCCGCTGGAGCCGCCGGCCGACGCCGTGGCGGTGCTCGATAAGCCGTTACCGCCGAAGAAACCGTCAAAGATGATGCGGCAGTACGACCTCATCGAGCGAGTCCGCCGCTACAATCCGAATACCAACGAAGCGCTGCTCAACCGCGCCTATGTCTACGCCATGAAGGCGCATGGCGAGCAACGCCGCGCCTCGGGCGATCCGTATTTCTCGCACCCGATCGAAGTCGCGGCGATTCTCACCGACCTGAAGCTCGACGATGCCACCATCGCTGCGGCGCTTTTGCATGACACCATTGAGGATACCGCAGCCACGCGGACCGAGATCGACAGCCTGTTCGGGCCCGATATCGGCCGCCTGGTCGAGGGCCTCACCAAGCTCAAGCGTCTCGACCTCGTCACCAAGGAAGCCAAGCAGGCGGAAAATCTCCGTAAGCTGCTGCTGGCGATCGCCGACGACGTGCGCGTGCTCTTGGTCAAGCTTGCCGACCGTCTGCACAACATGCGCACGCTGCACTTCATGCCGCCGGCGTCGCGCCGCCGCGCCGCCGAGGAGACACTGGAAATCTACGCGCCGCTCGCCGGCCGTATGGGCATGCATGAGATGCGCGAGGAACTCGACGATCTGGCGTTCCGCGAACTTTATCCGGAAGCCTACGAAGTGGTCAGCGGTAGGCTCAATGCGCTGGCTGACCGCAACAAGCTGCTGATTTCGGAAATCGAAAAGCAGCTCACCAAGAAATTGGCAGACCGCGGCATCGAGGCGGTGGTGAAGGGCAGGCGCAAGCGCGCCTATTCGATCTGGCGGAAGATGGAACGCAAGTCGGTCGGCTTCGAGCAGCTGTCCGACATCTTCGGCTTCCGCGTGGTCGTAAAGTCGCAAGCCGATTGCTATCAGGCGCTCGGCATCGTGCACACGACGTGGCCGGTGGTGCCTGGCCGCTTCAAGGATTACGTCTCGACGCCGAAGCAGAACGACTACCGTTCGATCCACACCACGGTCATCGGTCCGAGCAAGCAGCGCGTCGAACTGCAGATCCGCACCACCGGGATGCACGAGATCGCCGAATACGGCATCGCCGCGCATTCGCTCTATAAAGACAGCGCCGGATCGCCGACCGAATTGCTGTCGCGGGAATCGACCGCCTATGCCTGGCTGCGGCGGACTATCGAGCTTCTGGCCGAAGGCTCGAACCCGGAAGAATTCCTCGAGCACACCAAGCTCGAGTTGTTCCACGATCAGGTGTTCTGCTTCACGCCCAAGGGCAAACTGATCGCGTTGCCGCGCAAGGCGTCGCCGATCGATTTTGCCTATGCGGTGCACACCGACGTCGGCAATGCCACGGTCGGCTGCAAGATCAACGGGCAGATTGCGCCGCTGACCTCCGAGCTCGTCAATGGCGACGAAGTCGAGATCGTCACTTCGAAGGGTCAGATCGCGCCGCCGACCGCCTGGGAGTCGCTGGTGGTGACCGGCAAGGCGCGCGCGGCGATCCGGCGCGCGACGCGCACCGCCGTGCGCACGCAATATGCCGGGCTCGGCCGCCGCATCGTCATGCGCTTGTTCCAGCGCGCCAAGATCGTTTACGACGACGAGAAGCTGCATGGCGCGCTGTCGCGTCTGGCGCGCGGTTCGGTCGAGGACGTGATGGCCGCCGTCGGCCGCAGCGAGTTGAAGGCCTCCGACGTCGCGCGCGCGATGTATCCCGACTACAAGGAAGAGCGTGCTGCTTCGATGGCGGTCAAGCCGAAGGCGGAGAGCGGCTGGTTTGGCTTGAAGAAGCTTACCTCGGTCAAATTCAAGGTGCCCGGGCAGAGCGTCGCCGGTCCGGCGATCCCGATCCGCGGCATCAACGGCGATCTGCCGGTGCGCTTTGCGCCCGACGGCGGCGCAGTGCCGGGCGACCGCATTGTCGGCATCCTGACGCCGGGCGAGGGCATCACGATCTACCCAATCCAATCGGCGTCGCTGGCCGAGTTCGAGGACAAGCCGGAAAGCTGGCTCGACGTGCGCTGGGACGACGACGAGAACACGCCGCAGCGGTTTCCGGCGCGCATCGAGATACAGTCGGCCAACGAGCCGGGCTCCCTGGCGACCATCGCGCAAGTGATCGCGGAGCACGACGGCAATATCGACAATATCCGCATGACGCGCCGCGCGCGCGATTTCACCGACGTGCAGATCGATCTGGAAGTCTACGACCTCAAGCATCTCACCGCCATCCTTGCGCAACTGCGCGCCAAGCCGATGGTGGCGAAAGCGGAACGGGTTAACGGGTAACAACGCGTATGAGCCCGTCTTACCTTCGCCTCGGTGTCAATGTGGATCACGTCGCCACCATCCGTAACGCCCGCGGCGGCCGTCATCCCGATCCGGTCCGCGCTGCCAAGCTTGCCATCGCCGCAGGCGCAGACGGCATCACCGCGCATCTGCGCGAGGATCGCCGCCATATCCGCGACGACGACATGGCGCGGCTGAAGGCGGAAATCAGTAAGCCGTTGAATTTCGAAATGGCGGCGACCGACGAGATGGTCGCGATTGCGCTCAAGACGAAGCCCCACGCGGTGTGTCTGGTGCCGGAGAAGCGCACCGAGCGCACCACCGAAGGCGGGCTCGATGCGGTCAAGCAACGCGCGCAGCTCGCGCCTGCGATCCAGACGCTAAAGGCCGCCGGCATCCGCGTGTCGTTGTTCATCGGCGCGCAGCCGGCGCAGATCGAGGCCGCGGCCGAACTCGGCGCGCCGGTGATCGAGATTCACACCGGCAGTTGGTGCGACGCGCTCACCGAAGGCCGCGCCGGCGAGGCGAACACCGAGTGGGAGTTGATCCGCGCCGGCGCGCAAATGGCCAAGGGCTTGGGACTTGAGGTCCACGCCGGCCACGGCCTCGATTACGCCAGTGCGGAGACCATCGCGGCGCTGCCGCAGATCGCCGAACTGAATATCGGCCATTTCCTGATCGGGGAGGCGGTATTCGAGGGCCTGAGCGAAACCGTGAAATTGATGCGCGCGGCGATGGATCGTGGGCGCCAAAAGGCGGCTTCATGATTATTGGGATTGGCAGTGACCTCTGCGACGCGCGGCGCATCGCCAAAGTGCTTGAACGCCACGGCGACCGTTTCCTCGACCGTATCTTCACGCCGGCGGAGCGGGCCAAGGCCGAGCGCCGCGCCAACCGGGCCGAAACCTATGCCAAGCGCTTCGCCGCCAAGGAGGCCTGCGCCAAGGCGCTGGGCACCGGCTTCCGGCGCGGCGTGTTCTGGCGCGACATGGGCGTGGTCAATATGCCGTCGGGGCGGCCGACCATGAAGCTCACCGGCGGCGCCTTGGCGCGGCTGCAGGCCATCACGCCGGCTGGCTGTTCGGCGCAGATCGACGTTTCGCTGACCGACGAAGGCCCGACCGCCCAAGCTATTGTCATCATTTCCAGCGTGCCTTTGGTACCTTCAAACTCGGCAGCGTGAGGCCAGGAACGTCAATCCGTCCAACACCTTATACCGGACCTGTGGCCTTATTCATTGCGTGTGCGGGACTCAGCCGCTACAAGGTCGCCGGGGAGCGCAAGCCGAGTTGCGGGACAAAAGGCCGATGAGCGTGACATCCGGAACAAAACGAAAAGAAGGCGGCATAGCCGAAACGATCCGCGTGATTTTTCACGCGTTGATCA
>JANMSZ010000281.1:0-1963 GCA_031389925.1 Hyphomicrobiales bacterium
CGCATTGGCGACCGCGACCCAGATCAGGAAAATCACCGACAGCAAGGCGCCCAGCAGCACGATCGCGCCGATCGATGACGACTGCACCACATCGAGGCTGTGCAGCGCCGACGCCTCAAGCCCGGCTTCGCGGCGCCGGCTCAATTCGTAGATGCCGATCGCGGCGATCGGCCCGACCAGCGCGAAGCCGCTCGCCAGCGGATAAAGCAGCGGCAAAATCGAATAGCCGAAGGCCAGCCGCGCCAGCACCAGACCGATCACCGGATAAATGACGCACAGGAAGATGGCGTGCGTCGGCATCGCGGCGAAATCGTCGAAGCCTTTGGCGAGGGCGTCTTTGAGATCGGCAAAGCCGATACGGCGAACGGTGACTTGCGCGGGCTGTTCGCCGGCGCCGAGCAGAACGTGCGAATAGGCCATGAAACCTCCTGAAGCTGGTTCAGGGGCTCGTGAGCTCGAATGACGAAAGAGCCGCAACGGCTCTGGGGTCACGCCACGAGCCTCGGATGAGTTTAGCCTAACACAACCTTGTGCGGTTTTGTTCCTCACAATTCCGCGCGTTGCAGACGGCGGTGGGGACATCGCCGCGCGCCGCTACCATTTCCAACCGGGATAATGGATTTCCAGCCAGATATCGCACTGAATCCAAGGCAGCACGCTTCGATCGGTTGTCGGCGGCTTGCCCTCGCGCTCCACCTTACGGAATTCGACGATGTAATCTTTGTACAGCGTCCAGGTCTGCTTGATGGCTTCGCCGCGCAGGTCTTTCATGATGCCAGGCGTCAGCAGCTTTTTATTGCCGCCAAGACAGACGTAAGCGTATTCGTTGAGCAATCTGATAGCCGCGCCATTGAGCTTCACGTCGCGCTTGAGAATCTCGTACGTGAGATTGGCCTGGTCTTTGACCTGCAATGCGGGCTGCTCTTGAAGTATCTTGCCGATCTCACGATTGACGTCATTCATGACTTGCAGTGTGCGAGTCTCGACCTCGGTGTCGCGGCGCTGGTCGGCCGCCTGGTCGAGGGCATACGGAATAAGTATAGCGCCGACGGCGGCCGCGAACACGCCGATGACCTCAAGAATTTTCCAGCGTTCTTTGGCCCACTCGTTGCGGAGCCACGTCCACACCCGCATGCCCAACCCCCCACAAGGTTGAGCTTATAAAATTACACAACTTCGTCACGCCCACAAGCGCTCTGTGCTGTCCATGCCCTTGTAGATATCGGCGACGAACTCGCCGTAGCCGTTGAACTTCAGCGTCGGCCTGCGCTCGCCGGTGCCGATGACTTCTTCGGTCGCCTGGCTCCAGCGCGGATGTGCCACTTCCGGATTGACGTTGGCCCAGAAGCCGTATTCGGCCTTTTGCAATTTTTCCCACATGCCGACCGGGCGCTCCTCGGTGAAGCTGAAGCGCACGATCGACTTGATCGACTTGAAACCGTATTTCCACGGCACCGCCAGCCGCAGCGGCGCGCCCATCTGCTTCGCGATCGGATGGCCGTAGGCGCCAGTGGCGAGAAAAGCGAGATCGTTGGTCGCCTCCGCCATGCTCAGGCCTTCGACATAAGGCCATGGATACCAGGCCTGCTTCTGGCCGGGCGCCATCTTGGAATCCATGAAGGTTTCCATGCGTAGATATTTCGCCGAGCCCAGCGGCTTGGCGAAATCGACCAGCTTGCGCACCGGGAATCCGGTCCAGGCGATCGCCATGCCCCAGGCTTCGACGCAGCGATGGCGGTAGGCACGCTCCTCCAGCGTCAGCTTGCGGATCAGGTCGTCGATGCCGACCTCCATCGGCTTTTCCACCAGGCCGTCGATCTTCACGGTCCACGGCCTGATCCTCAACGCCTGTGCCGCGCTGGTGACATTCTTGGACGAACCAAATTCGTAGAAATTATTGTAGTTGGCGTTGATCTTCTCGTCGGTGATCGGCCGGTCGAGCACAAAAGTTTCGTTGCGCTTG
>JANMSZ010000028.1:0-10185 GCA_031389925.1 Hyphomicrobiales bacterium
CGTCCATTGGCTGACGGCGACGTGTTTCCTCATCCTCGCGATCTCAGGGCTTAACGTCACGTTCGGCAAGACGCTGTTGCTGCCGTTGCTCGGGCCGTCGGCTTTCTCGACCTGGTCGGAGTTGGCGAAATATTCGCACAACTTCCTGAGCTTCCCGTTCACCATCGGCGTGGTGCTGATTTTCCTGATGTGGATCGGCAGCAACATCCCGAATGGTGGCGACGTCGAATGGGTCAAGCGCGGCGGCGGCCTTATCGGCAAGGACCATCCACCGGCCGGCCACTTCAACGCAGGCCAGAAGATGATTTATTGGATCGTCGTGCTCGGCGGCGGCGCGTCGGCTGTAACCGGTTATCTGCTGCTGTTCCCGTTCTACGGCACCGAGATTTCTGGCATGCAGCTGGCCCAGATCGTCCATTCCGTCGTGGCCATGTTGTTCATCGCCGCTATGCTGGGACACATCTATATCGGCACCATCGGTATGGAAGGTGCCTTTGAAGCGATGGGCGAGGGCACGGTCGACGTCAATTGGGCCAAGGAACACCACAGCCGTTGGCTGGAGGAAGAAAAGGCTCGCGCGAGCGCGAAAGATGCTCAACGTCCGACAATGGCGGCCGGGCCTGCTGAGTAAGCCGATTGTTTTGGAATGAGGAAGGACGCCCGGCTCCAAAAGTCGGCTTCTTCCTCTCTTGGGAGGGCACGTCATGAAGAGCTTTTTGGTCGCCTGCGTCGCGGCGATTGTGATCGCGGTCGTCTGCGGCGTTGTGTTGAATAGTATCCAGGAGCCCGCGGACAGGGCCTTCAGCACGACCGGCGTGCGTCTCGGGGCGTAGCGTTCGAAGGACCGGCCATCAGCGCCAAGCCCAATAAGGCCCCGTAAACGCACTGACGTAGTTTCTTGAGTCCGAAACGTTCGAATGGCGATCGTTTCGACGGCGAACTGAAGCCCACGATCCTCACTCCTTCTTTTAAGTCGTATGGAACCCAATCGTTTAGCGAGGGTTGAAGTATCGACTTATTCAGGAGTTTCAAAATGCGGATCGCCCTTGTCTTGCTCTGTTTGGTTTCATCGGCAGCGACCGGGTTCGCGCAGACTTCAGTACCCGACAAAACCACGGACGAATTAAAGCAAAGCACCGGCCGCACCGTCACGCCCGAAACAAAGGGGCAATTGCAGCCTCAGGGCTGGACCGGGCCCATAAACACCACGACCGGCGGCGCACCGGCAGAAAGCCCGCAGGGCCAAACGCCTCCGGGTATGCAAGCCGCGCCCGAAGGTTCGTCTAAAACCGTCGTCGAGCCGCCGAAGTAAGTCATCACGCCACCGCGGAGCTGCGTGGCGCATTACCTAATAGGCAGTGGCGGAAGGGGTGTCCGTCGAACCCCCGTCCGCGGCGATCCGGCGACATCCAAATAATACACGTTAATACAGTAACTTATTCGCTATTCTTGTCCACCAACATCCAGCAGTGTGCGGCTAAATCCACGTCGGATATTGGGGCCGGTGTTGGGGCCGTTGAGGGATTAGATTGACAAGAGCACTGCACAAACTGACTGCGCGCGCGGTCGCGACGCTTAAAGAGCCTCGACGTCACGGCGATGGCGGCGGCCTCTACCTGTCCATCTCGAAAGACGGACGCCGTCGCTGGATTTATCTCTTCCGTCGGCAGGGCAAGCTGCGGGAAATGGGCTTGGGCTCAAGCCGCGACGTTTCATTAGCCGAGGCGCGTGAGAAGGCCGCCAGTGCGCGCAGACAGGTCACTGAGGGCCTCGATCCAGTTGCGGAGCGCAGGCGTGGGAAAGTAGCTATCCCGACCTTTGGCGAGGCCGCGGACGCCTTCATTGCCGCGATGGCTCCACAATTCCGCAACGCCAAGCACATCGAGCAATCGCGGATGACGCTCGAGACCTACGCCGCGCCGTTGCGAGGGAAGACGGTCGACGAGATCACGACTGAGGACATTCTTGGGGTACTTCGACCTATCTGGCAGACAAAGAACGAGACCGCGTCAAGACTGCGAGGCCGTCTGGAGCGCGTGCTCGACGCCGCGAATGCCCAAGGGCATCGGACCGGGTCGAACCCGGCCGCATGGCGTAACCACCTCGCGCTTTTTCTTCCGCAGCGGCAGAAGCTGCAACGTGGCCATCATGCGGCCATGCCTTTCACGGACGTACCTGTTTTCTTGAGCCAGATCCGGGCACGTGACGCGATGGCAGCGCGATCACTCGAGTTCGTGATTCTTACGGCAGCGCGCACTGGTGAGGCGCTTGGAGCCACCTGGCGTGAGATCGACGCTAGCTCGAAGGTTTGGACCGTGCCCGCGGCGCGCATGAAAGGCGGACGAGAGCACCGGGTGCCGCTTTCACCACGTGTCCTCGGCATACTCACGGAATTGGCTGCATTCGGTAGCGAGCCAGATGACTATCTCTTTCCATCGACAAAACGGGGACGGCCTCTGTCTGGTATGGCCATGGACATGCTGTTGCGCCGCTTGAATCTCGACGTAACCGTCCACGGTTTCCGTTCATCCTTTCGGGAGTGGTGCGGCGAGCTATCGACCTATCCCCGCGAGGTGGCTGAGGCCGCCTTGGCGCATGTGGTCGGCGATGCGACCGAGCGCGCCTACCGCCGTGGCGATGCGTTGGAGAAGCGGCGTGAATTGATGGAAGCATGGGCGCATTTTTGCCACGCCACTGAGGGCTGAGTTCTGCTGCCTTGCACTTCAGAACACTGCCGTCGACCACATGATCACTTTGTGCAAGTCTGTTGATATACACAGTTGCCCAAAGCGTATCTGGTTCTGATTTTGAACGGCCGTAAATGTCGAAGATCGTTATCGCCGTCGTGATTGCGTTCGCAGCGTTGGCTGCGGCGATCCTCTTGGTGATGGCGCAATCGAGCAATACTCTCGTAATCAATGTTTGGAATTGGTTGCTCACGCCCATCAGCGGCAATTCCGAACATCACATCTCGACCGGCGCCGCCTGGCATGGCCGTTTGATGGTTCTGACCTGGGCCGTCTTGATGCCGACGGCGTTCTTGGTGGCGCGCTTCTACAAGATCACTCCCGGCCAGGACTGGCCGCGCCGTCTCGACAACCCGTTCTGGTTCGTGAGCCATCGCCGGCTCGGTTATGCGATTGGCATTCTTACGATCGCCGCTTTGGCCTTTATCATTTGGGGCAGGGGCGGCCAACTCCTGTGGCAAGGCCATCACGCCATTACGGGCTGGACTCTGCTCGCCTTGACGTTTTTCCAGATCGGCGGCTCATTATTGCGAGGGACCCATGGTGGACCGATCGATCCCTTCACGCGGCAACCGCGCCCGCCCGAGCAATGGCCAGGCGATCATTTCAGCCTGACACGGCGGCGTATTTTCTTCGAGTACTCGCACAAGCTTGTCGGGTATTTGCTCGTGCTGCTTGCTGCTTGGACGATCGTGAGTGGACTTCATGCGGCCGATGCGCCGCGCTGGATGTGGATTATCATTGGCGTCTGGACACTGTTTTGCGTCGGCGTGTTCGTACATTTGCAACGCAAGGGAAAATGCATCGATACCTACCAGGCCATATGGGGACTTGACGACACATTGCCGGGCTATCGGCGAAAGCCGATCGGCTGGGGTATCACGCGTATCAATCGAAATTCGCCGGGCAACGAATAAGAAATATCTAAAGGCGCGCGATCAAGGTTCCCGTCGACTTTTTTCCTGAGTCGAGAGGCGCTTTCTTTTCAACGCCAGGGAGCCCTTCTTTGGCGCCACGCCTTCGAGCGAAATCTGCAAAAAGCGCTCCAGGCGATCCAGACCCGTTTTCAGCTTCAAATTTCCTTCGGAAAGCCAATTCCGAATCTCGATCTGGTAGATACAGAACAGTATCCAACCGATCGCGCGATGATCTTCGGCGGTCCTGATCGTTTTATTCTGCTTTGCGAACCGAACCGATTCTCCGATCAGTGAGATGACCTTCTCGCGGGTTGACCTGAACTTGTTCGCTTGTTCGCCTAAATCGTAGAACACCATTTCGCGCAACATGAGGCGCGACAATTCAGGTTGTCGGGAAAAATATTCATAGTGATTTCGAAAGATCGCGAGCAGATTTGTCATCAAGAGCGCATCCGAGGAGATTTCGGACTCGGCCTTCCTGATCGTCGCGTCGAGATCGTCGTTTGCGATGATAAACAGCAGGTCGCGCTTGTTGGCGGCATAGGTGAAAACCGTTCCCATGCCAACGCCCGCCCGCACCGCGATCTCGCGTGTGGTCGTGTCGTCATATCCTTTCGACACAAATAGCTCCTGCGCCGCGTTCTTGATGCGCAACAGCTTGTCACGCTTGTTGCGCTCCCGCTGGCCAGGGGGAATCGCTGACGGCTCGTGCACATGACCCTCGTTTTGCTGTGCTTTCGTTAGCATAGCCCCGCCTTTCGTTTCAGCATTCTTCTTTCCGATCCGCGTCCCTGATCGTCCCCGGCACGATTCTCAATACGACGCTCTTGACATTTTATTGAGCGCGCTCAAAAATGAGCGCAATCAATAAATGCCGCCAGATCGGCCCGCTGTCAAATGTTCAGGGCAGCCAGGAGCCGGACAAGAAGGGTGGCGCTGGGAGGGTTGATGTCTGTCGGCGTTGTCAGAGCCATTGCGTCCAGTGCCGGTGTCGCAGCCGCGACGCGTCGTCCGGCGCTCGAACTGCGCAATGTCAGCATCGCTTTTGGCGCCGCAGCGGGTAAGCGGACGATCCTCGACGACATCAGCTTCGACGTTTTCGACGGCGAAATGCTCTGTCTTGTCGGCCCGTCCGGCTGCGGCAAGACGACAATTCTGCGGCTGCTGGCCGGTTTGCTGAGGCCCAGCAGCGGCGAAATCCTGTTCGAGGGATCGCCGGTCGCCGCACCCTCGCGCGAGCGCGCCATCGTATTTCAGGATTATACAAATGCGCTGCTGCCTTGGCGCACCGTCGCCGGCAACGTGGCGCTAAGCCTTGAGGCGCGCAAAATCCCCGCCGCCGATCAATCCGACATTGTCGCCGACCTACTCAAGAAGATGGGTCTGCAACA
Source organism: Hyphomicrobiales bacterium (assembly GCA_031389925.1). Taxonomy (GTDB): domain Bacteria; phylum Pseudomonadota; class Alphaproteobacteria; order Rhizobiales; family Xanthobacteraceae; genus Pseudolabrys. The sequence continues at coordinate 5,056 of JANMSZ010000028.1, forward strand.
GGCGGCGCAACAGTATCCCAGCCAGCTTTCGGGCGGGATGCAACAACGCGTCCAGATCGCACGGTGCCTCGCACAGCAGCCGAAAATCATGCTGATGGACGAGCCATTCGGCGCGCTTGACGCCATGACGCGTCAGGCGCTCCAGGATGAATTGCTCCAGCTCTCTGCTGAGCAGCGAATGACTGTCGTGTTCATCACGCACGATCTGGAAGAGGCAATTTATCTGGGAGACCGCGTATTCGTCCTTGGAAGTAATCCTGGGCGCATTCTAGAGAAAATTGAGGTCGAGCTTCCGCGGCCACGCTCCCAACTCGAAACCCGTGAAGACCGGCGCTTTCTGGCTCATCGCCATCATCTCTTCGGCCTGTTGCAGGGGCATTGATCATGCAACGGATCATGCAACGGATATTGCGCGGCCTCGCATTTCCGCTTTTCGTGGCGCTTCTGTGGGAAGCGACGAGCCGCACAGGACTGCTGACGTTCGAGTTCCTCTCGCGTCCGTCGGACATTTTGAGAGCTGGCATCACAGGCCTGCTTGACGGCTCAATTCTGCTCGCGACCTGGCAAACGTTTGAAGCGGCCTTATTCGGCCTCCTGCTGGCCATGGTTGTCGGAATTCTGACCGGCAGCATTCTGGGCTTGTCTTCGGCGACAGAGCGGGTTGTCGGACCGACCATCGAAGCATTGCGGCCGATTCCGGCCGTTGCTTTCATTCCGCTTTCATTGTTGCTGTTCGGCTTCGGACTGCCGATGGAAGGCATGATCGTTGCCTACGCCTGCGTCTTTCCGATCCTGATTGCCACGATCAATGCGGTACGCGGTATCGAGCCGCGCCTGCTTGAAGTCGCGCGCGCGCTGGAACTGTCTTTCGCCGCGCGGATGTGGAAAATCGTACTTCCCGCTGCGCTGGCCCGGATCAATGTCGGCATCCGGATCGCCGTCGGATTTGCGCTTGTTGTCGCCGTCACCGTCGAGATTATCGTCAACCCGCGCGGTCTCGGATACAGCCTCATCATCGCCCAGCAATCATTCCGCGTCGATTTGATGTACGCGCAATTGCTGTGGCTCAGCATTGTCGGTTACGCGATCAATGCAGCACTTCGCACGGTAAAAACGTCACAGCCCACGCTCCAGGCCGGAGGCGTGCTGTGAGGCGACAGGCACTCTGGTTGAATATCGGCGCTGTTCTGTTTGCCTTGGGGCTTCTCGCGACCTGGCAAATCCTGTCGGAGACCCGCGCGATTTCGCCGGTCTATTTCCCGCCGCCGTCTCGCGCGATAGCCGAACTGTGGATCCGCATTGGCGACGGCACCGCGTGGTCATCGGTCCAGTCGACGTCATTGCGGATGCTGTTTGGTTGGTTCTTCGCCTCGCTCCTGGGCATCGTCATCGGCGCGGCAATCGCCTCTTCGCGGCTTGCCCGCGATTTTCTCGAACCGACGCTTGAGTTTGTGCGGCCCTTGCCGGCCTCGGCCATCATTCCGATGGCCATACTTTTCCTCGGCCTTTCCAACCAAATGTCGGTTTCCGTCATCGCATTCGGCGCTATCTGGCCAGTGCTTCTGTCCAGCGTCTATGGCTTCAGCTCGATCCAGAGCCGGTTGCAGGAAGTGTCTGCCGTGCTTGGTTTTAGCCGCGGCGAATTCTTGCGCAAGATTGCGATTCCTTCCGCAACCCCCGACATCATGTCCGGCGTGCGTGTCAGCCTCGCGATCTCACTCATTCTCGCGGTCGTCACCGAGATGCAGGCGTCATTGCCCGGGATCGGCCGCGACATCTTCATGGCGCAGCGCAACTTCCGCAGTGCCGATCTCTATGCCGGGCTCATTCTGCTCGGGGTCATCGGATTTACCGTCAACTACGCGCTGCTTGCGGTCGAGCGGCGCATCTTGCGTTGGCGCGCTCCCAATTCCTGAGAGGGTCTACAATCGTGGCGTACTTCGTTGGCACTGACGTTGGCGGAACTTTCACGGACCTTTGGGTGTCCGAGAGCTCCGGGCAAACCAGAGTATTCAAAACGCCGACGACCAAGGACGTTCTCAGCGGCGTGATCGACGCGGTCCAGATCGCGGCGGATGCTTTTGGCAACAGCTTCGACGAATTCTGCACCAAGGTTGAACGGTTTGGTCATGGCACGACCGTGGGCCTCAACGCGCTTCTCACCGGCAACGCGGCAAAGACGGCCATCCTGACTACCCGAGGATTTGCCGACACGCTCGAGATAGGCCGTTTGAAGCGCCAAAGCACCGGCCTGAACGAAACCGAAGTCATCGACTCATATTTGCGTAATCGTTATCCGCCGATGGTGCATCGTCGCCTCGTCATCGAAATTGACGAACGCATCGACTCAAACGGACGCATTATCAAAGCGCTCGATGAAACTCAGGCCCGCGAGGCGATCGCGCGGCTCGCCAATGACGCCATTGAAGCAGTCGCCGTATGCACGTTGTTTGCGACGGTAAATCCCGTCCATGAAAAGCGATTGCGCGAACTGGTGTGTGAAGAACTGCCGGATGTTTTCGTCAGCGTGTCGCACGAAATTTCACCCAACGTCGGGGAATACGCCCGGATGTCGACCACGGCGGCCAATGCGGCGCTTGGTCCTCTCGCTGGCCGCTATCTTTCCAAACTGGAAGAGACGTTGCGACAGGCCGGAATGCGGGTTCCTGTGCTGATGATGACTTGCGCAGGCGGCGTGTTGCCGACCAGCGTCCTCAACGATCGGCCGGCCTTTGCGCTGTTCTCTGGTCCGGCCGCCGGCGTGATGGGATCGCGCACGACCGCTGAACAGATAGGCCTTCGCAATGTGCTGACCACCGATATTGGCGGAACAAGTTTTGATGTCGGTGTCATCGCCGACGGCCGTCCGATCATGCGTTCGGAAATCTCCGTTGCCGGCGCCGACATCCGTGTGCATTCGATCGACGTGGATTCCATCGGCGCGGGCGGCGGCAGCATCGCGTCGGTCAATTCCGTCGGCGAGCTTCAGGTTGGACCGCGCAGCGCCGGCTCGACGCCCGGGCCGGTCTGTTACGGCCGCGGCGGTACCGAGCCAACCGCCACCGACGCCGATCTGGTGCTGGGTGTCCTCGATTCGGAGAACTTCCTCGGCGGGCGGATGAAGCTCGACATAGAAGCGGCCCGCCGCGCCATCGACCAGCGTATCGCGAAGCCGCTCGGCATGAATGTGATCGAGGCGGCCTGGGGCATTCGCAAAATCCTCGACGCCAAGATGGCCGACCTGTTGCGCCGGATGACGTTGGAGCGTGGCTACGACCCGCGCGATTTCACGCTGTTTGCCAATGGCGGTGCGGGACCTTCCCACGCCTGGGTCCTCAGCGCCGAGCTTGGATTGGAGGGCTTCGTTGTTCCGGCGACCGCGACCGCACAATCGGCGCTCGGGACCGGCACGTCCGATCTCGGCTTCACAACGGAACGGCCGGTCTACGTCCGAATGCCGGCAGGCCGAAGCCCGACCTCCGAAGAACTGGCGCGTATTTCGTCGGGGTTGGCCGAATCCCTTGCCGATGTGCGAGCCAATCTTGCGACCGCGTCGGCCAAGACGGCCGTGCAGATCGAGCGCTTTATCGCGATCCGGTTTCGGGGCCAGACCCATCATCTCGACGTTGTTATCGAGGACGAAAGCTTCACCGAAGCCACATTCCGGACGGTGACCGCTTCGTTCGAGCGGCAGTACGAAACGCTATTCGGCCACGGCGCGTCCTACTCGGGAGCGGGATACGAAATCCTGTCCGTTCGTGTTTCCGGTACGGGCGCTTTGCCGCCTCCAGCCATCACCACAGCCGGTGACGATCTCAAGCCTATGAAATCCCGCAGAGTGGTGTTCGAGAATCCATCAGCCGCTGTTGAGACGGCGATCTATCGGACGATGTTTCCAAAAGCAGGAACATCGGTCATGGGGCCCTGCATAATCGAATTTCCCGGACAGAGCGTGGTTGTTCCACCAGCCGCGATCGCAAAGGCGGACAAATTCGGCAATCTGCACGTCAGGCTGAAGTCATGAACAAGCAAGTGAAGATGAATCCGATTCTGTTTGAAGTGATCCGCAATCGCCTGGTCGCGATTACGGAGGAAATGCGCATTGCGTTGCAAAGCGTTTCCGGTTCTCCGACCGTAACCGAAGCGTCCGACTTTTTCACCGGTCTGTTCTTGCCGGATGGATCGGTCGCGTCGATGGGATTCCAGGTCGCCTATCAGGCGCCAGTGTGCGGCGCCTTCATCCGCCATATCACCGACAAGTCGAAGCATGTCGTGCGCGATGGCGACATGTTCATCGGCAACGACCCCTATGTCGGGGCGTTGCATCAGAACGACGTGCAGATGGTCGGTCCGATTTTTGTCGGCGACCAGATCGTCGCCTGGGCCGGTGTCGAAGCCCATGAAACCGATGTCGGCGGCATGGATTTCGCCAGTTGGTCTCCCAAGGCGCGCGAAGTGTTTCAAGAGGGCATGCGCATTCCCTGCGTGAAACTGGTTGATCAGGGCGAACTCCGCGATGACGTACTGGAAATGATAACGACGGCGTCGCGGTTACCGAGTCTGTTGGGGCTCGATATCAGGGCTTTCATCGCCACGCTGAACGTAGCGCGTCAGCGCGTTACCGAACTCGCCACGCGCTACGGCGCCGACGTCGTCGTGCAGACCATCCGCCGCATGATTGCGTCGTCTGCGGCGCGGATGCGGGCCCGCCTACGCGAGTTGCCCGACGGCGAATTCCACGCCAGCGATTTCCTCGAGCACGATGGCCACAGCAATGTTCTCTACAAGGCCGACGTTCATCTCACCAAGCGTGGCGAAGAACTGATCCTCGATTTTTCCGGATCGAGCAAGCAGGCGCCTGGCTTCATCAACTCGACCCGCTCTGGTTTGATGGGAAGCGTGACCGGCGCGATTATGCCGACGCTTGCCTTCGACATGCAGTGGAACGAAGGCGCGCTGGCGCCGATCAAGGTCGTCGCGCCGGACGGTCTTATCTGTACCGCGACATTTCCTGCCCCGGTTGGCTCCGCGACGGTGGAAACGATCTGGGTGGTCGGCAACGCCATCATGCTTGGGCTCAACAAGATGCTCTCGGCGTCGCCGAAGTATCGGTATCGCGCGCAGGGCGTG
>JANMSZ010000033.1:0-5824 GCA_031389925.1 Hyphomicrobiales bacterium
CGCGGCCGAAATAGGGGCTAAGTCATTGATAAAATGGCGGGAGCGACGGGACTCGAACCCGCGACCTCTGCCGTGACAGGGCAGCGCTCTAACCAACTGAGCTACGCCCCCGCGGGCGATGGCTGGAGTTAAAGGCGCCCCTTCGCCAAGTCAAGGCAAACCGAGGGCTGCGGCTGAAATTGCGAAAAAGCCTTATTTATCGATAGAATCGGTGGTCAGAGTGCCCCCGAATCGTCTATGCGGGCACGGTGTTTGGCGCTTCGCCAAACCCGGATTCATGAGGAGGGTCCCCTAATGGCTACGGTTCCTGGAAAAGCCCCGACACCGCCCACTGTCACGTTGAAGCATCTCGCGGCCGCGCTCGCGGAAACCCACGAGATGTCGAAGAAGCAGGCGGAAGCCGTACTCGGCGATTTCGTCGGTAATATCGTCAAGCACTTGAAGAAGGGCGAGCGTATCCGCATCGGCGGTCTCGGCATCCTTCAGGTGCGCAAGCGTGCCGCGCGCATGGGCCGTAACCCTGCGACCGGCGAAGCGATCCAGATCAAGGCCTCAAAAAAGGTCGCTTTCCGCGCGTCGAAGGAATTGAAAGAGTCGGTCTAAGCAGACCGGACCCTCCGGGGATATTAACGGCAGGCCTGGACGCAAACTGCGCCCTCGCCTGCCGTTTTTGTTTTTGGCAAATCTATTTTTATGCGAGCCGTCTTATTCTTCGACGACGGCCATGCCTACGCCGCGATCGGCTCGGTGCCGCCCGATGGCACCAGAAGCAAGGGCAGCCGTATGCGCACGGTCGTTCCGGTCGGTCCCTGCTTGGTGGGGACGACGGCGCCGCCAAGCTGGCGCACGAAGATCGCGACATAGTCGGAGCCGCGTTTCTCCGGGCTCTTCGCCGAGTCCTTGTTCTTCATGCCGATACCGTCATCGGAAATAACCAGATCGATCGGGTCGCCGGCCCGCTCCACGCACAGCTTGATGTGTCCGGTGCCGTGCGGAAAAGCGTGCTTGATGGCGTTGGTGGTCAACTCATTGACGAGAAGGCCGAACGGAACGGCACGGTCCGGGTCGATTTCCACCGGCTCGGCCTCAACCCCGATTTTGATTCCCGACGTGTTTCCAAGCAGACTCGCTGACATGGTCTTGGCGATTTCGCGTAAGTAAGCGTCGACGGAGACAGTCTGACCGCGGCTCGTGTGGGATATCAGGTCATAAAGCTGGGCAATGGCGCCGATGCGCGCCTGCATGGTCTTATAGCCTTGCACGCAGGGCGCTGCCGTCCATTTGGCTTCGTAGGCGATCAAGCCAACGATGACCTGCAAGTTATTTTTGATCCGGTGCGAGATTTCGTTGGTCAGGCTCAGCGCGTCGCGCTCGCGCTGTTTGCGTTCGGTGACGTCGCGCGCGGAGGCGAAGACGCCCTGCAGCGTGCGGCCGCGGTCGTAAAAAGTGGTTGCATTGTAAGACACCACCGTTTCCTTGCCGTCGCGCGCGTGCGCGGTCAGTTCGTAGTCTGTGACCTTCTTTTCAATTAGCACGCGCTTGATGCCCGCTTGGGCCCGCTCCGGATCGGTGAAGTAGTCCTTGAACGGCGCGCCGATCAGTTCGTCGCGGGTGCTGCCAGTCAGCGCCTCCATCTGCTTGTTGACGTCGGTGATGATACCGGACGGATCGGTGGTCATCAGGGCGTCGATATTGGATTCGATCAGCGAGCGGGTGTAAAATTGCTGGTCACGCAGGCGCTGATCGAGCTTTTTCTGCTCGGCTTCGACCAGCTTGCGCGCGGTATTGTCGGTGCCGATCAGCAGATAGCCGATAATGCCATTTTGCGCGTCGCGCAGCGCCGTCACCGACACCACCGCCGGGAACCGGGTGCCATCCTTGCGGATATAGGTCAGTTCGTAGATGTCCTCGATGCCACGCGACGCCTTGAACACCAGCGCTTCGAAGCCTGGTGTGATCGTGGCTCCAAGTTCGATGCTTAGTTCTTTGGCACGGGCGATCACTTCCTGCGAGTCGGAAATATCCGCCGGCGTAATCTTGTTCATCACCTCGGCGGCCGTGTACCCCAGCATACGCTCGGCGCCGACGTTGAAAATCTGAATGACGCCCTTGGCGTCCGTCGCGATGCTTGAGAAGTTGGCGCTGTTGAAGTTGGCGCGCTGCAGCGCGCCCGCCTTGAGCAAGGCCTCTTCCGCGTGCTTGCGCGCGGTATTGTCGGTGCCGATCAGCAGATAGCCGATAATGCCATTTTGCGCGTCGCGCAACGCCGTCACCGACACCACCGCCGGAAAGCGGCTGCCGTCCTTGCGGATGTAAGTCAGTTCGTAGATGTCCTCGATGCCGCGCGAAGCCTTGAACACCAGCGCCTCGAAGCCCTGCGTGATCGGGGTCGACAGTTCGGCGCTCAATTCCTTTGCGCGTGCGGTCAGTTCCTGCGGATCGGAAATGTCGGCCGGCGTAATCTTGTTCATCACTTCGGCGGCCGTGTAACCCAGCATTCGTTCGGCGCCGACGTTGAAAATCTGGATAACGCCCTTGGCGTCGGTCGCAATGCTCGAGAAGTTGGCGCTGTTGAAGATGGCGCTCTGCAGGGCGCCTGCCTTGAGCAAGGCCTCTTCTGCCTGCTTGCGTGCGGTGTTGTCGGTGCCGATCAGCAGATAGCCGATGATGACATCTTGCGCGTCGCGCAACGCCGTCACCGACACCACTGCCGGAAAACGGCTGCCATCCTTTCGGATGTAAGTAAGCTCGTAGATGTCCTCGATGCCGCGCGAGGCCTTGAACACCAGCGCTTCGAAGCCCTGCGTGATCGGGGTCGACAGTTCGGCGCTCAACGCCTTGGCGCGCGCGGTCAGTTCCTGCGAGTCGGAAATATCGGCCGGCGTAATCTTGTTCATCACTTCGGCGGCCGTGTAGCCCAGCATGCGCTCGGCGCCGACGTTGAAAATCTGGATGACGCCCTTGGCGTCGGTCGCAATGCTCGAGAAGTTGGCGCTGTTGAAGATGGCGCGTTGCAGGGCGCCGGCCTTCAGCAGCGCATCTTCCGCCTCTTGGCGCGCGGTATTGTCGGTGCCGATCAGCAGATAGCCGATAATGACATCTTGCGCGTCGCGCAGCGCCGTCACCGACACCACTGCCCCGAACCGGGTGCCATCCTTGCGGATGTAGGTCAGTTCGTAGATGTCCTCGATGCCGCGAGAGGCCTTGAACACCAGCGCCTCGAAGCCCGGCGTGATCGGGGTTCCGATCTCGACGCTCAGCGCCTTGGCGCGCGCGATCAGTTCCTGCGGATCGGAAATGTCGGCCGGCGTGATCTTGTTCACCACCTCAGCGGCGGCATAGCCCAGCATGCGCTCGGCGCCGACATTGAAGATCTGGATGACGCCCTTGGCGTCGGTCGCGATGCTGGAGAAATTGGCGCTGTTGAAAATCGCGTTCTGCAACGCCCCCGCTTTGAGCAGCGTTTCTTCGGCCTGCCGGAGTGCGGTGGCGCCGTCGGACACGCCCGTTATGGCCGCATCTTCCCGAATGTTCACTGTGTTGCCCCCAGCTCTATGAATTCAGCGTTCGACGGCGCGCCAGCCTCGTCATGCGAACATGGTCTTCACGGATTCTTCGAGCTGGTTTTCCGTGTAGGGCTTGTGCAAGAAGTGCGTGCCTTCGACAAGCAGCGCTTTCATCTTGTCGGTGATGGTGTTGCCGGTCGTGTACAGCACCCGTAATCCCGGCCGCAGCGCGATGGCCTGGATAGCCAGCTCGCAGCCGCCGAGGACCGCCGTCTTGAGGTAGATGTCGGTGAAAAGCGCGTCGATGTGCCGCGGCGAGCGCAAAATGGTCAGCGCTTCATCGACGTCGCTGGCGGACAGCGTCTGGTGGCCCCAGCCTTCGATCATCATCTCCGCGACTTCACGAATGAAAACATCGTCTTCGACGATCAAGATCACGGCCATTGTCAAACTTCCGGCCGTGACGAGGTCCAGTGCATCGTTTCGGGCTCTCTACGCCGGACCCACAGCTATAAGAGCCCGTTCAAGCACTATCAGGGCGTGGGTATAATCACCTGGAACCCTAAAGGTTCCATGAGGATGGCAGCCTTTTTCCAATACGACGTCATTATTGTCCTACTTTAGTGTCGGCCACCCGACATATGAGTCGACTTCTCTCCCGGAGAGGCGCACGCTTCTAGCCGTAGACGCTCCAACAGAGCGTCCCGGCGCTTGCGCCCGTTTTATGAAAATTTGCGCTGACTGGCCTCGTGCGAAAGCGGGGCGGAAAGATCATATGGACGCGTTGACCTTGCCGAAGGCTGCGCCAGTCATCGATATTCCCGTCGGAATAGCCCTCGCGCTCGCGCATGCCATCATCGATACCGTTCGCGACCCGCTTCTGGTGCTCGACCCTGAGCACCGCATTACCGCCGCGAGCCGCTCGTTTTACCAAACATTCAGCCTCGCCGGTGAGGATGTCCGCGGCCAGTTGCTGTTCGAGGTCGACGGCGGCCAATGGAGTATCCCGGAGTTGCGCAGCCTCCTGGAAACAATCGCCAAAGATCATGCGCCGGTCGAAAAATACGAGGTCGACCGCGAGTTTCCCAGGATTGGACGGCGCTTCATGTGCCTGAGCGCGCGCGAGGTGTTCTATGAGCAAGGCACCAACGCGTCGATCCTGTTGGCATTCGAGGACATCACCGACCGGCACACCATAGAACAGCAGGTTCAGGAATTGTTGCGGGAAAAGGACATGCTGCTGGAAGAACTCCAGCATCGCGTCGCCAACAGTCTGCAAATCATCGCCAGCATTCTACTGATCAAGGCACGCACCGTGCAGTCGGAGGAGACCCGGCTGCAATTGGAGGATGCGCATCAACGTGTTCTGTCGGTGGCCGCCGTGCAAAAGCACCTGCAGGTTTCCGGCGGCGGCAAGCCGATCGAGATCGGCAAGTATCTTTCGAGGCTATGCGAGACCTTGGCGCAATCGATGATCGGCGATAGCCGGCCGATCGTGCTCAAGGTCGTGTCCGATGAAGGCACCGTGGCGTCGCATCAAGCCGTGAGCATTGGGCTGATCGTGACCGAACTGGTCATGAATGCGTTGAAGCACGCGTTTCCTGACGACAAGAAAGGCTCGGCCATCATCGTTTCGTACAAAGTCGCGGATACGGACTGGAAGCTGGCGATCGCCGACAATGGAGCCGGCCATTCGGCGCCAAAGCCAGGCGCGGTCAAAGGCGGGCTCGGCACCAGTCTAGTCAAATCGCTGGCGAGACAACTCGACGCCGTGGACACCAAGAGCGATTCACACGGCACCGTGGTGTCCATTACCCACGCGACATTCAAAGCCAAGGCGGCCTAACGCGAACCGAGGACATATCCAATGCGCGCCGCAGATCCGGTCGTCACGTTTCTGCTCGTTACCGCAATCGGCATTGTCGCCGGCTTTCTATTCGACCGGCTGGCCGGGCCGTCCTGGCTCGCGCGTCAATTCACCGGATCGACCCGCGGCATCATCACGAGTGCACTGGTTGGCGTTGCCGGTGCGTTCGTCGGCTATCACATCGCTGTGCTGCTTGCGCTTGGTGGCGGGCTCGTGACGCTGGTCATTGCAGCCGCGGCCGGTGCGGCGGTGGTGCTGTTCGCTTGGCGGATGGCTAAGTAATAAAATACTGCCAGCCATCGCCCCCTCGGCAAAGGCTGGTAGGCGATGACGGACTCGAACCGCCGACATCCTCCGTGTAAAGGAGGCGCTCTACCAACTGAGCTAATCGCCCGATTTCACCCGTTTATCGCTTAAACGCCCGCCGAAGCAAGCAAACCTTGGCCTGACA
>JANMSZ010000070.1:0-5586 GCA_031389925.1 Hyphomicrobiales bacterium
ATCAGGCGCCACGCCGATTCCGTTTGAACCGAGGATCGTTCCTGTTGTATGTGTGCCGTGTCCAATTTCATCATGCGGAGAAATTGTGTCATCCCATGGGTCGAACCAGTTGTAATCATCCCCTGAGTTGAATCCGCGATATTGTTTTTGAATCGCGGGATGACTTGCATCCACGCCAGTATCTGATTGCCCGATCACAATTCCTTTGCCGCGCACATTAAACTCATCCCACACTTTATCTGCGCCGATCATGGAAATATTCCAGCCGATGTAATCTTTTGGCGGCGTGGGTTGATCTCCCAGCGAGGGAGAATCTTCGGGAACGGATCGTCCTCCGTCTCCGGCCCACCCCCTGTAATCAAAGCAGAATCCGCGCCGAGCAAGGTCGTGCCGGCATCGACCGGTTCGCAGTCGGGCAAGCAGATCACCGACCGCATCAACGATAAGGGTCTCGGCGAAAAACTTGTGTCGCGCGAGGAGCAGCCGGTCGCGATCACGCCGCAAGATCCCGTGCCGTCATACGCGCAACAACCTTCGCAAGGCAGCGGTGTCGTCGGCACCGACCCGAAAAAAGTTCGCACCATCGCCATTCGGCCCGATCAGGGCTCATCCGATCCCGCGCCGCAGGCGCCGCCGCCGCAACCTGCCGCCGCGCAGGGGCCGGTCCGTGTGATCCCGACCGCGAGGCCCGCGCAGCCGCAACAGCCGGCGCGCGCCGCCAACAACGCACCGGCCGCAGCCGATACTGCCGAAGCAGAGCCCGCGCCGCGTCAGGCCGCCGCGCCGCGGCCGGCCAATGCGCCGCTGTCGCTCAGTCCCAATGCGCCCGCGGCGCGCGCAGCCGCGCCAGCGGCCCCGGCACGCACCGCGTCGCTCCCGCCAGCGGCCGCTTCCGGCGGCGGCAGCTATCTGGTCCAGGTTTCGTCGCAACGGAGCGAGGCCGAAGCCCAGGCCGCGTTCCAGAGCCTGCAAAGCAAATTCCCGGGTCAGCTCGGCGGCAAGCAGGCCGTGATCCGCAAGGTCGATATCAACGGCAAGGGCACCTATTACCGTGCCATGGTGCCGGCCGGCTCCTCGGCCGAGGCGACCGAACTGTGCAGCGGCATGAAGGCCGCCGGCGGTAGCTGCCTGGTCCAGAAGAATTAACAGGCAAACTTGCCCTGACCGGACGCGCGGGCTAATCCGCGCCGATGGTGCCACGTGCATTTATTACCGGTCTGGCGGGCCTCGAACTCGCCGCCACTGAGCGCGCCTTCGTGCGCGAGGCCCAGCCGTGGGGCCTCATTCTCTTTAAGAAGAACGTGAGCAGACCGGAACAAGTATCCGTACTTGTTCGTTCTTTCCGAGATGCCGTCGGCTGGCAAGCGCCGGTCCTGATCGACCAGGAGGGCGGCCGCGTTCAGCGGCTCGGCCCGCCGCATTGGCCGGTCTATCCGCCGGGCGCGCGCTACGGCGAACTGTACAGCCAGGACGCGTCATCCGGCCTGGCTGTCGCGAAACTGGCGGGCCATTTGATAGCCTCGGACCTCATATCGCTGGGCATCGACGTCGATTGCCTGCCGATTGCGGACGTTCCGGTCGCGGGCGGCGATCCGGTGATCGGCGACCGCGCCTACGGCACCACGCCGGGTCAGGTCGCAGCCATCGCCGGTGCCGTCGCGGAGGGCCTGCTGGCAGGTGGCGTTTTGCCGGTACTTAAGCACCTCCCAGGCCATGGCCGCGCCACCGCCGACAGCCACCACAAACTGCCGGTCGTCGATACCGACCGCGCCACCCTGGAACAGACCGACTTCGCCGCGTTCAAGCCGCTGGCCCATTTGCCGCTCGGCATGACCGCACATGTTGTGTTTAGCGCCCTCGATCCGAGTGCACCCGCCACCACTTCGGTCACAATGGTGCGGCAAGTGATTCGCGGCCTGATCGGGTTCCAGGGTTTGCTGATGAGCGATGACGTATCGATGAACGCTTTGTCGGGGACAATTGCCGAGCGCAGCACCGCTTCGCTCGCCGCCGGCTGCGACGTCGTGCTTCATTGCAACGGCAAGCTCGACGAGATGATCGCGGTTGCAGGCGTCTGTCCCGAACTCAAGGGCGACGCCGCGCGCCGCGCCGATGCCGCGCTGGCACAGCGTTCGGCGCCGGAAGAGTTCGACGTCGAGGGCGCGCGCAATATTTTCAACCGGATGATCGCCGGCGGAACGCAACGAATGAGCAACGCATGAACGCCGAACAATTCGACACCACGATCGTCGCGGCCGAGCGCGCCGACAGCGAGCCGGCGATGATGGTCGACGTCGAGGGCTTCGAAGGCCCGCTCGATCTGCTGCTCGCTCTGGCGCGCCAGCAGAAGGTCGACCTTGCGAAAATTTCCATTCTGGCGCTGGCCGACCAATATCTCATCTTCGTCGAGGAGGCGCGCAAGCTGCGTCTCGAACTCGCCGCCGATTACCTGGTGATGGCGGCTTGGCTCGCGTATTTGAAATCGCGCCTGCTGCTGCCGGAAGCAGCACCCGGCGAGGGGCCTTCCGCCGAGGATATGGCGCTGGCTTTGGCTTACCGGCTGCGCCGTCTCGAAGCCTTCCGCGAAGTCGCCACCCGCCTGATGGGCCGCCCGCAGCTCAACCGCGACATCTTCGCGCGCGGCGCGCCGGAGCCGATCGCCGAGGTCAAGAAGTCCGAGTTCTCGGCGACGCTGTACGATCTGCTGTCGGCCTATTCCAGCCAGCGCCAGCGCACCGTGCTGTCGACGGTGCGCTTCAAGAAGCGCACGGTGTGGTCGCTCGCCGAAGCCCGCGCCTGCCTGGACCGCTTGATCGGCCAGTCGTCGGACTGGTCGCGCATCGATGCGTTCCTGATCAGCTATGTGGTCGAACCGGCGCTGGCGGCGACGGTGTTCGCGTCGTCGTTTGCCTCCGCGCTCGAAATGGTGCGCGAGGGCCACGCCGAGATTCATCAGAAAGACGCCTTCTCGCCGATCTACATGCGCAAGCGTGTCGGCGGGATCGCCAACGCTAGCCTGCATGACGCACAAGAAAACGCATAAGGAGTCCGAGTCCATGCCGAGCGCGGCCAAGAAGCTCTCGATTGTTCACAACGATGCGCCGCCGGAAGCGGTGAACGACGTGCCGCAAGAGGTGGAGGTCGTCGAGGTGACGGTCGCCGGCGCGCCCTCCGCGCGGGCCGAGGAATTGCGCCTGCTCGAGGCGCTGCTGTTTGCTGCCGACGGCCCGCTCGACGAGGCGACGCTCAAGCGTCCGCTGCCCGATGGCGTCGACCTGAAGGCTGCGCTGGCGATGCTGCAGGCCGAATATGCGACGCGCGGCGTCAATCTCGTTCGCATCGGCAAGAAGTGGACCTTCCGCACCGCCGGCGACTTGTCGTGGCTCCTGACCAAGCAGACCGTCGAAACGCGCAAGCTGTCGCGCGCCGCGATCGAGACGCTCGCCATCGTCGCCTATCACCAGCCGGTGACGCGCGCCGAGATCGAGGAAATCCGCGGCGTGCAGACCGCGACCGGCACGCTCGACGTGCTGCTCAAGACCGCCTGGATCCGCCCGCGCGGCCGCCGCAAGACGCCGGGACGGCCGATCACCTACGGCACCACCGAGACCTTCCTGTCGCATTTCGGGCTGGAGGAGGTCGGCGATCTGCCCGGCCTCGACGAGCTCAAGGGCGCAGGGCTGCTCGAAGGCAACATGCCGGCCGGTTTCGGCGTGCCGATGCCGTCGGACGACTCGACCTTGCGCGACGATGAGGACCCGCTGGAGCCCGGCGACCTCGACTTCGGTCTGGCGCCCCCGGAGACGCTGCCGGAGAAGTAACGGCAGGGTAAATTCCGGAAAACAGGGCAAATCCCGCGACTTAGCGCGACACCGCGCCCCGTCTGGGCGCGGTTATGTCCTTGTTTTTGCCGCTTCCGGGGCCTAGTTTCTGTGCCAAATCATGGATGGGACGGCGCTTCGCGGCGCCCTGGCCCGTGGAGGGTAAGCCGATGGGTTCGTTTAGCATTTGGCACTGGTTGATCGTGCTGCTGGTGGTCATGGTCCTGTTCGGCGGCCGCGGTAAGATTTCGTCGCTGATGGGTGACTTCGCGCAGGGCATCAAGGCCTTCAAGAAGGGCATGACGGAAGACGAGAAGACCGCCGAAGCCAAGCCCGGGGAGCCGGTCAAGACCATCGAGCCGGCGCCGGCCACCAAGACCGAGAGCCGCCCCGAAAGCGTCCGCTCTTAAAACATTTCGCGCCGGCGTTCAGAGGTTGTCGGCTCATCGCCGATGGCATCGCCTGAGACGCTTTGGAGTTAGCTAATCCATGTTCGGTTTCGGTTGGGGCGAGATGGTGGTTATCGGCATCGTCGCGCTGATTGCGATTGGGCCGAAAGAACTGCCGACCGTCTTGCGCAGCATCGGCCACTGGATGGGCAAGATCCGGCGCATGGCGAATGAATTCCAGGGTCAGTTCAACGAAGCCCTGCGGGAAGCCGAACTCACCGACCTGAAGAAACAGGCCGAGGACTTTACCGCCGGCATCGCCAATCCGATCGCGGAAACGCAGAAGGATGTCGAGAAGGCGTTCGAGTTCGACGATCCGCTCAAGGACATCAACACGTCGCTCGACACGCCGCCGGCGCAGCTCGCATCGGCCGATGCGCCGCCGGCGCCGCAGCCGGGCGGTCTGACCGACGGCGAGAAGCTGCCGGCCGCCGCGATGCCTTCCACAGATTTGTCTTCCACAGATTTGCCGTCGAGCGATGTGCCGCCCGCGGTGCCGCAGCCGCAAACCGCTCAATCGGAAACCCCGGCGAAGAGCGGGACCGGCACGTGAGCGAACAATGAGTCAGGAAGACATCGAGTCGACCAAAGCGCCCTTGATGGAGCACTTGATCGAGCTGCGTTCGCGGCTGATCAAGGCGGTGCTGGCCTTCGGCGTGATGTTCGCGATCTGCTTTTTCTTCGCCAAGGAAATCTACAACATCCTGGTGTGGCCCTTCGTGTGGATCGCCGGGGTGGAGAATTCGAAATTCATCTACACCGCTCTGCTCGAATATTTCCTCACGCAGTTGAAGCTGGCGATGTTCGGCGCCGCCTTCCTGTCGTTCCCGGTGGTGGCGACGCAGATTTATATGTTCGTCGCGCCCGGCCTGTATCGCCACGAGCGCAAGGCGTTCCTGCCTTATCTGGTGGCGACGCCGTTCTTCTTCGCGCTGGGCGCCACCGTGGTCTATTTCCTGGTGCTGCCGATGCTGGTGCGGTTCTCGCTCGGCATGCAGCAGGCCGGCACCGAGAACGAAGCCTCGATCGCGCTGCTGCCCAAGGTCGGCGAATATCTGTCGCTGATGATGACGCTGGTGCTGGCCTTCGGCGTCGCCTTCCAATTGCCGGTGATCCTGACGCTGCTCGGGCGTATTGGCGTGATTACGTCTCAACAGCTCAAAGAGAAACGCCGCTACTTCATCGTCGGCGCCTTCGTGATCGCTGCGGTGCTGACGCCGCCCGACGTCATCAGCCAGATGTCGCTCGCGATCCCGCTGATGATTTTGTACGAGGGCTCGATCTACTCGGTACGCTTCGTCGAAAAGACCGCCCAG
>JANMSZ010000289.1:0-3702 GCA_031389925.1 Hyphomicrobiales bacterium
CAAGGTCAAGATCCTCCGTCTTCTCGGCAACCTGCCGAGCCGCGCCGCTGACAATCTGTTCTGGTACGGCCGTTATCTCGAACGCGCCGAATCGACGCTGCGGGTGGTGCGTTGCCTGTGCGCGCGCAGCCTGGAAATGGACCTGTCGTCCGGCGATCTGTCGAAGACGCTGGCGCTGCTCGGCCACCAGTTGTTCGCCTGGGGCGCGGTGACCAAGGAGAATGAAGAGGCGCCCATCTTCACCATCGCCCGCCAGGCGCTGTGCGACGACAAAGCCTACGGCTCCGGCCTTTCGGGCGTGCGGCTGGCGCGCAACGCCGGCTCGATCATCCGCGAGCGCATTTCGGTCGATGCCTCCAAGCTGCTGCGCATTCTCGACAATCAGCTCACCAATTTGGACGAGCTGATGAACGAGGCCGATGTGTTCGAGGCCGCCGACCGCGCCTTGCAGACGCTTGCGGCGCTCGCCGGCCTCGAACAAGAAAACATGAACCGCAGCGCCGGCTGGCGCTTCCTCGACATGGGGCGGCGCACCGAACGCGCGATCAATACCTGCCGTCTGGCGCGCACCTTCGGCTCCGAAGACGCCAGCGCCGACGATCTCGACGTGCTGCTCGATCTGATCGACTCGCAGATCACCTATCGGTCGCGTTACGTCACCGGCGTTGCTTTGGCGCCGGTGCGCGATATGGTGCTGCTCGACCCATTCAATCCGCGCTCGGTCGGGTTCCAGATCGCCGCGCTCAAGTCGCACATCGCCGATCTGCCCGCCTTGCACGAAGACGGCTTGCTTGAAGAACCGCGCCGGATCATCGAAAGGCTTGCGACCGAGATATCCACCTTGGCTGCCGGCAATATCGAGACCTCGACGATCCTGGCGTTCGAACAGAAAGTGACGAGTTTTGCCGATGCCGTCGCCGCGCGTTATTTCCTGCAACGTCCCGAACTTCCGGGCGGCCTCGGCGCGAGCGGTTTGGCGTGATCTATAATATCCGGCATCTGACCGCGTACTCGTATGATCACGAGGTCGCTTCGGCGAGACTGGTCCTGCGCGTCACGCCGCGTGACGAGCCCGGCCAGCGCTGCGTCGCGTATACCTTGAACATTTCGCCGCTGCCGCTGTCGGTCGTCAGTGAGCGCGACTTTTATGGCAACGTCGTCAACGTCGTCACCATCGACACCGAGCACGAAGAGCTTACGATCGAGGCGACTTCGACGGTCGAGCTCACCCACCAAGCAGCGCTGCCGTTATCCGGCGAACCGTGGGAAACCGTGTCGGATGCCGCGTTGCTCAGCCGGGATCTCACGGCTGCTGCGCCCGCGCACTTCATGTTCGCCAGCCCGCGCATTCAATTGTCGCCGGAGGTCACGCGATACGCGCGCGACAGTTTCAAGCCGGGCAGGGGTATTCTGGAAGCCTCGCGCGACCTGATCCGGCGCATCAGGGCCGACTTTGAATACGAGCCCGAGACGACGGACATCAATACGCCTTTGACGGAGGCCTTCGCGCAGCGCCACGGCGTCTGCCAGGATTTCGCGCATATCATGATCGCGGGGCTGCGCGGCCTCGGCCTGCCGGCGGCCTATGTCAGCGGCTACATCCGGACCATCCCGCCGTCGGGCGAAAAGCGTCTGGAAGGCGCCGACGCCACCCATGCGTGGGTGTCGGTGTGGTGCGGCGCGTCCGACGGCTGGCACGGTTTCGATCCGACCAACGCCATTGATGTTGGCAACGATCACATCGCTTCGGCAATCGGACGGGATTTTTCCGATGTCTCGCCGGTCTACGGCGTATTCTTCGGCTCCGGCGGCACGGAGCTTGAGGTCGAGGTCGATGTCATTCCGGTCACCGCGCCGGAGCCGCGCGCCGCCAAGGTCTAATCAAGCTTTGATCGAAGCTTTGATTTTGGCCAATTCTCTGTAAAAGGGCGCGATGGCGCTCTGGTTTGTCTTCGCATTGATGACGGCGGCGGCGATTTTCGCCGTGCTGTGGCCTCTATCGCGGCGCGAGGGCGCGCGCGGCGGCAGCGATATTGCGGTCTATCGCGATCAGTTGGATGAGATCGCCCGCGACCGCGCGTCCGGGCTGATCGGCGAATCCGAGGCAGAAGCCGCCAAGGTCGAGGTGTCGCGCAGGCTTCTGGCCGCGGCCGACGCCGCGGAGGCCGAGAAATCCTCGAGCGACACGTCACCGGTCTGGCGCCGCCGCGTCGCGGCGCTCACAGGCCTGGTGCTGCTGCCGATCGGGGCCGCCGTGCTGTATTTGATGCTGGGTTCGCCGCAAATGCCGGGCGAGCCATTGGCGACGCGCAGCCGGGCGGTGAACGAAGCCCGCCCGATCGAAGACCTGGTCGCGCAAGTCGAGCAGCGCGCCGCGCAAAATCCAAGCGACGGCCGCGCCTGGGAGGTGCTGGCGCCGGTCTATATGCGGCTCGGCCGCTTCGACGACTCGGTGCGCGCGTGGCAGAACGCAATCCGGCTCAACGGCTCGACCGCGGCGCGCGAAGCCGATCTGGGTGAGGCGCTCGTCGCCGCCGCCAACGGCGTCGTCAGCGTCGATGCGAAGGCCGCGTTCGATCGCGCGATGGCGTACGACAAAGAGGATGTCAAAACCCGTTTCTATCTCGGCATGGCCGCCGATCAGGACGGCAAGCGCGCCGAGGCCGAGGCGATCTGGCGCGATCTCTTGGCCCACGCGCCGCCGGGCGCGCCATGGGTGCCGGTGGTGCGACAGGCGCTGGAGCGCGGCGCGCCGGCTGCGCGAGGCACTCCCGCCGCGCCGGGACCGAACGCGGCGCCAGCCGCGCCGGGACCAAGCGCCGACGACGTCGCCGCGGCGCAGAAGATGAATCCCGACGACCAGAAGCAGATGATCGCCGGCATGGTGGCGCGGCTCGCCGACCGTCTGAAGGAGAACGGCTCCGACGTCGACGGTTGGCTGCGGCTGGTGCGCGCTTACACGGTGCTCGGCGAGCGCGACAAGGCGGTAGCCGCCTTGTCCGACGCGCGCCGCGCGCTCGCGGCGGAGCCGGATAAGGTCCGCCGCGTCGACGATCTCGCCAAGGAGCTAGGTCTGCAAAGCTAGTTGCTGACCTTGATGCCCGCTTCCTTGATGATCTTCGCCCACTCCGGAATTTCCTTTTTCAGCACCGCGGCAAATTCCGCCGGCGAGTTGCCGATGATGTCGAGGCCCTGATCGCCCATCGCCTTGCGCACGTCCGGCAAAGCGAGGACCTTGATCGTCTCCTTGTGAACTTTATCGATGATGTCGGCCGGCGTTCCGGCCGGCGCCATCAGGCCAAACCACGGCACCGCCTCGAATCCCGGAAATCCGGATTCGGCGAAGGTTGGAATGTCGGGTGCGACCGCCGAGCGCTTGATCGACGTCACCGCGAAGGCGCGCAATTTGCCTTCGCGGATCAGCGGCATGACGTTGACGACGTTGCCAAAGAACATCGTGAGCCTGCCGCCGAGCAAGTCCGGCACCACCGCGGTCGAGCCGCGATAGGCGACCGGCGTCACGTCGACCTTGGCCATGTATTTGAACAACTCGCCGGCCAGATGCTGCGAGGTGCCGATGCCGGCATGACCGTAGGTCAGCTTGCCGGGTTGCGACTTCGCCAACGCGATGAGTTCCGGCAAAGTCTTGGCGGGCACATCGGGGTGGATGGTGAGTATGTTCGCCGCGACGAAAATCTG
The DNA here is from genome assembly GCA_031389925.1 of Hyphomicrobiales bacterium. GTDB lineage: Bacteria > Pseudomonadota > Alphaproteobacteria > Rhizobiales > Xanthobacteraceae > Pseudolabrys. The sequence goes on from JANMSZ010000289.1 coordinate 3,700, forward strand.
CGA
>JANMSZ010000292.1:0-3015 GCA_031389925.1 Hyphomicrobiales bacterium
GGCATTGTCGGCGCGCAGCTTCAAACGATATTCGGCGCGCGACGTGAACATGCGATACGGCTCGGCAACGCCGCGCGTGACGAGATCGTCGATCATCACACCGATATAGGCTTCGGCACGATCGAAGATGATGTCATCGCCGCCGCCGGCTTTCGACGCCGCGTTGAGACCGGCCAGAAGTCCCTGCGCCGCAGCCTCTTCGTAGCCCGTGGTGCCGTTGATCTGACCGGCGAGATAAAGACCGCGTAGACGTTTCGTTTCCAGCGTCGGATGCAGCTCGCGCGGATCGACATAGTCGTATTCGATCGCGTAGCCAGGCCGCACGAACGCCGCGTTTTCCAATCCGGGAATGGTCGCGACCAATGCGTGCTGAACTTCTTCCGGCAGCGACGTCGAAATGCCGTTCGGATAAACGGTGTGATCGTCGAGGCCTTCCGGCTCGAGAAAAATCTGATGACCGTCGCGCTCGCCAAACTTCACGATCTTGTCTTCGATCGACGGGCAGTAACGGGGACCACGGCTGGCGATCTGCCCGGAATACATCGGCGAGCGATGCACGTTGGCGCGAATGATCTCATGCGTCGCCGAAACAGTTCGGGTGATGCCGCATTCGATCTGCGGTGTCGTGATGCGCTCCGTCAACATCGAGAACGGCTCCGGGACATCGTCGCCGGGCTGCATCTCGAGCGCCGACCAATTGATGGTGCGGCCATCGAGCCGCGGCGGCGTTCCGGTTTTCAAACGGCCGAGCGTGAAGCCAAATTTTTCCAGCGTCGTCGAAAGGCCCATCGCCGGCGCTTCGCCGGCGCGACCGGCAGGGATCTGCCGTTCACCAATGTGTATGAGACCGCGGAGGAAAGTGCCGGTGGTCAGGACCACCGCAGCCGTTGCGATCTCGCGACCATCCTTGAATTTCACGCCGACCACGCGGCCGTCTTTGATCACGAGATCATCGGCCTCGGCCTCGATCACGTCGAGGTTCGGAATGGCCCGGATTTCGGCTTGCATCGCCGCGGCGTAGAGCTTGCGGTCGGCCTGGGCGCGCGGGCCGCGCACCGCCGGGCCTTTGCGGCGGTTCAAAACCCGGAATTGGATGCCGCCCCGGTCGGCGACGCGGCCCATCAGGCCGTCAAGTGCGTCGATTTCGCGGACCAGATGGCCCTTGCCGAGCCCGCCGATCGCCGGATTGCAGGACATGGCACCGATGGTGAAGAATTGATGCGTCACCAATGCCGTCTTCGCACCCATGCGGGCGGCCGCGGCCGCGGCTTCGGAGCCGGCATGGCCGCCGCCAATCACCACCACATCGAATTGGCTGCGCATGGGCGGCGTTGTAGCGGGGAGCAGGGCCAAAAACAAAGGCTTTCGGCGGAATGTTTCACGTGAAACACGGCGAAAACGGTAGCAAAGTACTGATTATCTAGCGTTCTTCGGCCCAAAAGGGCACTTGAGGGCGTTCTACAGGCCGATCCTCGGCGTCCGAGGATGATCCTCTGTTACTTGCCGATGCAGAAGTCGCGGAAGATCACGTCCAGGATATCCTCGACATCGACCCGTCCGGTCAGGCGGCCGAGCGCGCGGGCGGCGAGGCGCAGCTCCTCGGCGAGCAGATCTTCGTGACTGGCCGTCTCCGGCGCAATGGCCCGCCGCAAGGCGGCCAGGGTCTCCTCCAGCGCGTGGCGGTGGCGGGCGCGGGTCACCAAGGACGATTCGGCGCCGGCCAGGAAATTCCCTGCATACTGACCCAGTTCAGCCAACAAGAGATCGAACCCCTCGCCCGAGGTGGCCGAAAGATTGAAAGTCGTATCACTCTTAGTGGTTCCAAGTTCACTCTTACCTGTTAACCCTTGGCTAACCATGTTCGCTAAAGGGTTGTTAGTTCGAAGATTAGCTTCACTTTTTTGCGTTAACTTGGAATTAACCATATCCTTTAAGGGCTTATTAAATACGTCCCTACGTTCACTTTTATAAATACCTTGATGTAATGATTCACTATTAACTCTATCACCTTGAATCAAATCGATTTTATTACGAATGAGCCAGACCGGCGGCAGCGGCGCGGGGCCGCTGGGGGCGTCCGCAGCCAACGGCGTCGGCGCAGCAGAGGGCGCGGATAGCGCCGTCGGTCGGGTCTCAGCGGCTGCCGGGGCCGCATCAGGTTTCGAGGCTTCATTTGGCCCACCGAATCGATAGCCTCGGTCGGCAAAGATCGAGCCCGAGCGCGCGGCGGAGTCCGTCGCCCGCAAGCCGCCGCCATTCCGCCCCGGAATGACGGCAGTGTCGGCCATTGGCCCACCCGCCGCAGCCTCCCGCGCATCCACTACCCACAACACCAGATCGGCGCCGGCCGCACGCTCCCGGGCGCGGCGCACGCCTTCGAGCTCGACCGGGTCGTCGGTCTCCCGGATCCCAGCGGTGTCGAGCAACGTCACCGGCATTCCGGCCAGCTCGAGATGCACCTCGATGACGTCACGCGTGGTGCCGGCATAAGGCGAGACGATCGCGGCCTCGCGCTGCGCCAGCCGGTTGAGCAGCGTCGATTTACCGGCGTTGGGCGGCCCCGCGATCGCCACCACCAGTCCCTCGCGCAACCGTTCACCGCGGCCGCCGTCCGCCAGCGCCGCCGCGATTTCGCCGGCCAAGACGCGCGCCATATCCCGCGCCGGCGCAATCAGGTTTTCGGGCACGTCGCCTTCGTCGGAAAAATCGATGCGGGCCTCGACCAGCGCCAGCGCCTGGATCAGCTGCTCCCGCCAGGTCTCGGCCCAGCCGCCGAGCAGACCCTTCATCTGGCGGAACGCCTGGCGCCGCTGGCCTTGCGTCTCGGCGGAGACGAGGTCGGCGAGGCCCTCGACCGCGGTGAGGTCGAGCTTGCCGTTCTCGAAGGCGCGGCGGGTGAACTCGCCGGCCTCGGCGGGGCGAAGGCCCTCGACGCGGCCGAGCGCGTCGAGCGTCGCTGCGATCACCGCGCGGCCGCCGTGCAGTTGCAGCTCGGCGGTATCCTCGCCGGTCTCG
>JANMSZ010000255.1:0-2832 GCA_031389925.1 Hyphomicrobiales bacterium
TCCGCGGACTCGACGTTGTCCATGGCCTCGACCAGGTCGTAGATGCCGTAGGGAATGGCGGTGATCAGGATGACGCCGAGGAACTGGAAGCCGGAGAACACGTGATCGAAGGCCGGCAACGGGATCGAGAAGCCGAAGCTCGAGAACGCCGATTTAACGCCGGCGACCGACATGCCGCCGACGTTGAAGCCGAACAAAGTCGAGCCCCACGCGATCAGCATGCCGACGGCGATGGCGACCAGACCGGCCGGAATGCCCTTCGGGTAGCGCACGCCGCCGAACCAGCTCACCATGATGATGGCAAAGCAGGTCAGGCCGATGACCGGCGTCATGAACATTTCCAGCGCCGGGCGCATCGAGATGAAGGTGACCGACACGCCGGCCAGCGTACCGAGCAGCGCGGCGCGTGGCGTGATCATTCGAATGTAGGGGGCGATAAAGCCGCCGATCATCAAGATGAAGCTCTGGAAGAACACCCAGACGAGGCCTGCCTCCCAGCCCTTGATCGGGTCCCCGGTCGTCAGCGAAATCGGCAGCATGATCACGAAGGTAACGATGAACATATGCGGCACGCTGACGCCCGACGGCATCGCGCAGACGTCGCTGCGGCCGGTTTTCTTCGCCAGCTGATAGGCCAGATAGGCGTAATAGAATGTGCTCAGGCACATCATCAGGCCGAGCGCCGGCAAAATGCGCCCGAACACGATCGAGTCGGGCATCTTGATGACGAAGCGCAACAGGCCGGTGAGCACCAGCATGTTGACGAGTATGTTGGTGCCGAAACCGAAGAACGCGTTCCAGTCGCCTGGCGTCCATAGAGCCGGTTTGAAAGTCGTTGTTGTCGTACTCATGTTGCACCCCCTTGTGCGTATTTCCGTGATACCCCGACATTGGTTGTCGCAATCGCCGCGATCACATCCTCCGAACCAGCGACCCAGCCGAAGATGCCGCCCTGGGCCTTGATCATCTTCAGGCCCATCTCGTGGAATTCCGGGAAATACGAGGCGCAGCAATCGGACACGACGATGCAGCGATAGCCGCGATCGTTTGCCTCTCGCACCGTCGTATTGACGCAGACCTCGGTCGTGACGCCGCAGACCAGCAGGTTTTCGATATGGCAATTCTTCAAGATGAGTTGCAGGTCGGTCTGGTAGAAGGCGCCCTTGCCCGGCTTGTCGATCACCGGCTCGCCCGCGATCGGATAAAGTTCAGGAATGATGTCGTGACCGGGCTCGCCGCGGATGAGGATACGTCCCATCGGCCCAGGCGCGCCGATACGCATGGACGGAGCCCCACGCTCGATCTTGGTCGGCGGCGCGTCGGTGAGATCCGGCCGATGCCCTTCGCGGGTGTGGATGACGAGCATGCCCGCCTGCCGCGCGGCCTGGAGTAAATTCTTGAGCGGCGGCACCGCGGCCTTCAGCAGGCTGACGTCATTGCCGAGCGTCTCGCCAAACCCGCCCGGTTCCAGGAAGTCGCGCTGCATATCGATGATGAGAAGCGCGGTGCGCGCAAACTCCACCGACAGCGGCTGCGGCTCGGCCTTGAAGAGCAGTCTCATGCTAGCCCCTCCGACAGCCCGCTCATCGTTGCGGCGTGGCGTAATCGCCTCGCCTGCAAACGCAGCGTCTGCATGTCACGAAAAAGCAAGGGCCATGCCAATGCACACAATGGCCGGTAAACTGCTCGATTAATGAGCAGTTTTTATAATTTAATAAGAAGAACAAGGACTTCACGACGAGCCAAAAGCAGCCGCCAATTTAGGCAGTCGAACTGCCGCGCCTATCGCCATGCCGAAATAGTGGCGGATACGCAAAAAACACTCGCACGCCAGCCGAACTTAGCGGGCCGACTTCGCCGCCGCCGCCATCGCGCGGCGTTCGCGCCAGCGATCCCGACGCGCTGCGAGATTGGCGATGCCCATCAGCGCCGCCGGCGTGACGATCAGCGTGAGGATGGTGGCAAAGCCGAGCCCGAACACGATCGCGGTCGACAGACTGATCCACCACTGCGTCGCCGGCGCGCCGTGCGTGATTTCGCGGCCGACGAAATCGAGATTGATGCCGAAGGCGATCGGCAACACGCCGAGAATGGCGGTAACCGCGGTGAGCACCACCGGCCGCGCGCGCTCGCGACAGGTTTCCATGATGGCCTCATAGGCCGCCTGCCCTTCCCGTCGCAGCCGGTCGTAAGTATCAATCAGCACGATGTTGTTGTTCACGATGACGCCGGCATTGGCGATGATGCCGATGCCGGTCATCACCACGCCGAACGGCTGGCCCATGATCATCAGGCCGAGCAGCACGCCGATGGTCGAGAGCACTACCGCCGACAACACCAGCAGCACCGAGATGAAGCGGTTGAACTGCGCCAGCAGGATCGCAAAGATCAGGAACATGGCGGTGCCGAACGCCTTGCCGAGGAAGGCGCCGGCCTTCTCGCGCTCTTCGTCTTCGCCCTTGAGCTTGAAGGTGACGCCGTCGCCGAGCTCAGTCTTCGATACGCGCTCTATGACTTCCTTCTGCACCACGGCGCTCTGCACGCCTTCGGCGATGTTGGCCGAGACGGTCATGACGCGCGCAGCATTGACGCGATTGATGTAGCCGACGCGCGCCGCCGGCACGCGCTCGACGAAATTGCCGATCGGCACATAGCCGGCCTGCGTCTGCACGCGCAGTTCGTCGATCTGATCGAGGCTGCGGCGATCACCGGGGAAGCGCACGATGATATCGACCGCTTTGTCGTTGTCGGACGGACGATACTCGGTGACCTTGACGCCATTGGTGACGAGTTGAACGGCATTGCCGACGCTGCCGAGGCTGGCGCCGTATT
>JANMSZ010000304.1:0-17558 GCA_031389925.1 Hyphomicrobiales bacterium
GTTGTGGCCGGGGCCGTGGCGGCCGGGGCCCCATTCGATGGGGCGGCCGTCGTCGCGCATGCGGCCGGCGCCGCGCATCACCGAATCCAGATCGGGCATCTCGAACGCAATGTGATTGAGTGTCGGCCCGCCCGAGTAGCCGAGCACCATGTTGTGGTGGTCGGCGTTGCAGGTGAGGAAATGAAATTTGCGCGTGGTGTCGGAAATCTTGAAGCCGAGCGCGTCGCGATAACAGGCCAGCGTGGCGTCGCTGTCGCTCGCATTGACGTTGACGTGGCTGACCTTGCGCGGCCGGTCGGCTTTGTCGGCGCCGCTGGGATGATCCTTGACGCCGCAGACGATGGCGATGTTGCGGCCCTCCGGGTCCTTGAAGCCGAAGCCGTAGTTGCCGTGCGGTTGGCGTAACTTGGCGGGCGGATCGATGGTCTTGAGGCCATCCTTTGCAACTTGCGCGACGACTTGCGCATGCAGCGCATCGACCGTCGTGGCATCGGCAGCGTCGAACACCATGCGGATCATCGCCGGCTGCGGAGTTTCGCGGATGCTGAGAACGTGATGAAACGGTCCGGTGGCGCGCAGACAATAGGCGCCGGAGAATTCACCGACCGGCGTGAGATTCCACACATCGGCAAAGAACTTCACCGCCTTGGCGGGATCGGCAAAGCCGAGATCGACGCTGCGCAGTGCGCTGACTTTGGCGCTGACTTTAGCTTGGCTCATGCTTCACCCAGGAAACGCGCGGCATTGTCGTGATGCAGCAGCTTCACGTCGCCGTCGGAGAGTTGGAGCGCCGCCACTTGTTCGACCGGATGGCGCTCGTAAATGTCGAACGGGAAATCAGTGCCGAGGCAAAGCTGCCGCACGCCGAAGATGTCAATCAGATGCCGCAGCGTGTGCGGATCGTAAGTCAGCGTGTCGTAATAGAGATTGCGCGCGTGCTCGCGCGGCGAAATGCCGATGCGTTCGGTGATCTCGGGCCGCGACTTCCAGCCATGCGTCAGCCGCGGCAGGATCGAGGCGAAAGCGCCGCCGCCATGGCTGAAAGCAAGCCGCAGGCGAGGGTGCCGCGTCAGCGTGCCGCCGGTCATCAGCGAAGCGATGCAATAGGCGGTTTCCAGCGGAAAGCCGACGAAGGCCATCAGGCCGGGCGGGCCGACGATGCGTTCCTTGCCGCTCGGGTGCAGCGCATGCACGAACACCGCCGCGCCCAGTTGCTCGGCCGCGGCGAAAAAGCCCTCGAACTTCGGATCGCCGAGCGGCGCGCCGTTGATGTTGCTGCCGAGCTCGACGCCCTTGAAGCCGTCGCGCATCAGGCGTTCGAGCTCGCGTGTCGCGGCGTCCGGGTCCTGCATCGGCACGCCGCCGAGCCCGATGAATTTGTCCGGCGCGCGCGCCACCATGGCGGCGATGGTGTCGTTGACATGGCGCGTCAGCGGTACTGCATCCTCGAGCGGCAGCCAGTAGGACAGCAATTCCGGCATCGGGGAGAGCACCTGACGGGCAATGCCCATGCGCATCATCGCCTCGGCGCGTCGCTCGACGTCCCAGCATTCGTCGGTGACGGTGCGGAAGTTCTTGCCGTCGATCATCACGTTCTTGTGGTGGCAGTCGTGCGCGGCGCACATCTGCGGCCATTGCTTGCCGCCGAATTCGGTGACGTGCTTGCCAGCGTAGGCCGGAAATTCCGCTGGGACGATATGGGTGTGGATGTCGATTGCGTTATTTTGGGCGTTCATTTGCGGCCGGTGAAGTTCGGTTTGCGCTTTTCCATGAAGGCGCGCACGCCCTCGGCATAGTCGGGTGTTGCGCCGGCTTCGCGCTGCAAGTTGCGTTCGAGATCGAGTTGCTGCGCAAGCGTATTGCCGGGCGAAGCATTGAGCGCGCGCTTGATCAGCGCCAGCCCTTGCGTCGGCGCGGTGGCGAAGTGCTCGCAGATGCGGGTGGCTTCGTAGTCCAGCGCCTTGTCGCCGACGGCGCGCCAGATCAGGCCCCATTCGGCGGCTTTTTCCGCCGTCAGGTCCTGCGCCAATAACGCCAGGCCGCGGGCGCGAGCGTCGCCGACCAGCCGCGGCAGCAGCCAGGTGCCCCCAGCGTCGGGGATGATGCCGATGCGGGCGAACGATTGGATGAAACGCGCCGATTGTGCGGCGATGACGATGTCGCAAGCCAGCGCGACGTTGCAGCCGGCGCCGGCGGCGACGCCGTTGACCGCGGCGATGACGGGGAAGGGCAATTCGCGCAATTTGAGAACGAGCGGATTGTAATATTTCTCCAGCGTCTCGCCGAGCACGATGGTCTCGCCCTCTTTGGGCAAGCGATCATTGAGGTCCTGGCCGGCGCAGAAGGCCTTGCCGCTGCCGGTGATCATCAGCGCGCGGCAGCTCTCGTCAACTTCCGCGTCGGCAATGGCGTTCCGCAAAGCCTCATGCATCGCCTCGTTGAAGGCGTTGAGCTTGTCCGGCCGGTTCAGCGTGATGACGCGATAGCCGGCGCGCTTGTCGACCAGGATCGATTCGTCAGCCATTTTTCTTGGTCCCGCCGACAAATTGATCCATCGCGCCGATCTCCTTCTTGTCGCCTTCGAAATCGGCGGCGATGCGTTCATAGAATTCTGCGGCGGCTTCCATCATGGCGTGCTCGGGAAACTCGTCGCCGACAAAATCGGAAATCTCGTTCATCTCCGCGACCCAGCGATAGGATTTGGAATACATGAACGGGATTTGTCGCGTCAGGAAGCCGAACAACGCCGGCTGGCTTTCGGCGAGTTCGGCTTGCAGCGCCTGCGCCGAACCGCCGCGCGTGGCGGCGAGCATCATCGCCGCGCCCAATGCGGTGAAGCCCTTGGTGATGCCGGCGTATGACATCTTCAGTGCCGAGGCGGCGGTGAGCGGGCCATCCAGCACGCGCACGATCAGCCCGTAGTCATTCAGCCTGGCGAAATCTTTGGCTGCGGGTCCGGCGGCATAGAATTTCGTGTTGGTCGAGCCCGGCTTCGGCGGTGGGCCAATGATGCCGGCGCCGACAAAGGCGCAGCCGGTCGCCGAGATGACTTCGGCGATCTGGTTCATGGTCCGCGGACTGACCGCGTTGCATTCGACGTAAATCGGCTTGGTGTTGGCTTCGGTCAGCGCTTTGGCGAGCCGTTCGGCCAAGGCCAGCGCCTCGCCGGGCGGCACGATGGACAGCAGAAAATCGGCCTCCGCCAGCCTGCGCTCGTCGACCGGCTGCATTTTGGCGTCGTTGGCGCGCTTTGTGCTGGCTTCGCTGCGACCGGCCAGCGCGGTCAACACGGTCACCTTGTGTTCGGTCAGGCGCTTTGCTACCGCCGCACCCATGTTGCCAGGTGCGATCACGGCGACTGTTGGAGTTTCAGTCATCTGGCCTCCTCGGGCCGTGGGGTTCCAACGCTGTCCCGCCTTGTACTATGTCCGGTAGCAAACATAAGAAAACCTCGATAATCTGTGCAGACTACGTATCGCACCTGAATCGCGAACTTGCGTGTGCCGCGGACAGCCGGGGGGCTGAGCGGCGAGACGCACTACATAGCCATAAAGGACGTCAGCTTGAACAACGAACTAAGCTCGGCCGCGCCGGCCGGGGCAACCGAGGCGCGCGGCTGGACGCAGATTCTGTTGCGCTACCGCGAGCCCAGCCTCCTCCGCAGCATCTTCGAACTCGCCATCACCTTTGCGCCGCTCGCGGCGCTGTGGGTTTTGATGTGGCTGTCCTACTCCTTCGGGCTGTGGTGGCTGACCTTGCTGCTCGCGGTGCCTGCCGCCGGCTTCCTGGTGCGGCTGTTCATGATTCAGCACGATTGCGGCCACGGCGCATTCTTTCGCCACAAGCTTGCCAATGACTGGACCGGCCGCGCGCTCGGCGTGCTCACGTTCACGCCGTATGATTTCTGGCGCAAGACCCACTCGATCCATCACGCCACCTCGGGCAATCTCGAGCGCCGCGGCATGGGCGACATCGATACGCTGACGGTCAAAGAATATCTCGCGCTGTCGCGCTGGGGCCGTCTCAAGTATCGGCTGTATCGCCATCCGGCGGTGATGTTCGGCATCGGTCCGGCTTATATGTTCATCGTGCAGCACCGGTTGCCGATCGGCCTGATGCGCGCCGGCCTGCTGCCGTGGCTGTCGACGCAAGGCACCAATGCTGCGATCGCGGCGTTCGCTGGCGTGCTGATCTGGTTCGTCGGTTTCGGCGCTTTCCTGCTGGTGCATGTGCCGATCATTCTCTTGGCCGCCACGATGGGCGTCTGGCTGTTCTACGTGCAGCATCAGTTCGAGCACACGCAGTGGGCCGACAACAAAAGCTGGGACCTGCACGAGGTGGCGCTGCACGGCAGTTCGTATTACGTGCTGCCGGGCGTGTTGAGCTGGTTCACCGCCAATATCGGCATTCATCACGTGCATCATCTGTGCAGCAAGATTCCCTATTACCGGCTGCCGCGCGTGCTGCGCGAATATCCGGAGCTCGGCTCTATCGGCCGGCTGACGCTGTGGGACAGCATCAAATGCGTGCGTCTGACGCTGTGGGATGAGACCGCGCAGAAGCTGATCTCGTTCCGCGAGATGCGGCAGATGCGGGCGGCGCAGGCGGCCTAAGAAGGCGTCACACCGCCGTCGAGGTTGATGCTCTGCCCGGTAACGAAGGCGGACGCCTCGGAGGCGAGGAACAGCACGGCGCCGACCAGGTCCTCCGGCGTTTCCGCGCGCGGCACGCATTGCATGGCGATGATGCGTTCCTTCTGCTGTGGCGTCACGGTCTTGCGCTCGATCTCGGTGAAGGTCGCGCCCGGCAGGATGGCGTTGACCGTGATGTTGTCCGGGCCGAGTTCGCGCGCCATCGATAGGCTCATCCCCATCAGCGCGGATTTCGTCGCAATGTAATGCAGGTAGTTCGGGCGCCCGAGCCGCACCGCGCCCGACGCAATGTTGATGATGCGGCCCCATTTGGCGCGCCGCATCGCCGGCAGCACGGCGCGCGCGCACAAAAACGGCCCGGTGAGATTGACGCGCAGCACCTGTTCCCATTCCTCCAGCGGAATCTGGTCGAACGGCCGCATCTGCAGGGTCGAGAAAATTCCGGCATTGTTGATCAGCACGTCGATGCGGCCATATTCGTCCTCGACCACTTCGATCATCTCGCTGATAGAGGCGGGATCGGCGACGTCGGTGGTAACCGCCAACGCCTGACCGCCGGCTTTGAGAATTTCGGCGGAGACCGCGGCGGCGCCGGCCTCGTTGCGTTCGGCGATGACCACCCGCGCGCCGGCCAGGGCAAAAGCCTTGGCGAAGACCCGGCCGATGCCTTGCCCGGCGCCGGTGACGATGACGACGCGGTCTTTGAGCCCGGGAAAAACGATGTTTTGCAGCGCGGGATTTGCGTTCATGGCGCCTCGCTTGGAATTATAATTCGCGCTGCGGCAGAGCGCAGATGGACCTTTTGAAAGCCGTGCCGCTACACTAGACTGTTGCAATAGGCCGGAAAGGCCCAGGGGAGGAAATATCATGCGTAAAGCGTTGTTGGCCGCGAGCGCGGCAGTGTTGCTCGCAGCGGGCCCGGCCATGAATCCGGCATTGGCCCAACAGAAGACCATCAAGATCGGTTTTGTGTCGACCTTCAGCGGCCCGGTGGCCGTGATAGGTAACGACATGCGCAATTCGGTTGAATTAGCGCTCGACCATCTCGGTCGCAAGATGGGCGGCCTGCCGGTCGAAGTGATCTACGAAGACGACGGCTTCAAGCCGGAAGTAGGCAAGCAGAAGACCGACAAGCTGATCGAGTCCGACAAGGTGGATTTCATCTCCGGCTATATCTGGTCGAACGTGCTGCTGGCTTCGCTCAAGCCGATCGTCGATTCGAAAACCTTCCTGATCATCGCCAATGCCGGTCCCTCGCAGATCGCCGGCGAATTGTGTTCGCCGACCGTGTTCTCGACCTCGTGGAACAACGACCAGACTCCGCAAGCGATGGGCACCTATATGAATCAGAAAGGCGTCAAGTCGGTGTTTCTGATCGGGCCGAACTATGCCGCCGGCAAGGACATGCTGGCGGGCGTCGCCTCCACCTTCAAAGGCAAGGTGGTCGGGCAGGAGCTCACCACCTGGCCGGCGCAGCTCGACTTTTCCGCCGAGTTGGCTAAGGCGAAAGCCGTCAAGCCGGACGCAATTTTCGTGTTCTATCCCGGCAGGGCGGGCGTGCAATTTCTGACCCAATACGCTCAAGCCGGCCTCAAGGACACGATCCCGCTTTACACCGCGTTCACCATCGACGAATTGTCGCTGCCCTTGCAGAAGGAACTCGCGCTCGGCGTGCCCGGCGCGCAGCAGTGGGTGAACGACCTGCCGAACGAAGCGAATAAGAAGTTCGTCGCCGACTACATCAAGAAGTATCCGGGCCACAAGCCGGCGTTCTACGGCGCCCAGAGCTACGACGCCATCATGCTGATCAACTCGGCTGTGGTTGCGACCAAGGGTAACCTGGGCGACAAGGCCGCCGTGCAGAAGGCGATTGAGAAAGCGGACTTCAAATCGGTCCGTGGCAACTTCAAGTTCGGTAAAAATCACGTTCCGATCCAGAACTTCTATCTTCAGGACGTGGTGAAGGATGCCAAGGGCGACTTCGTGCTCAAGACCGTCGCCACCATCGTCAAGGACAACCAGGACATTCATCACGCCAAGTGCCCGATGAAGTGATCCAAGCACGAGATCGGACGGCGGTGGCGCTTGCGCGCTGCCGCCGTTTGCTTGTCGGCACGGCCTTGCACGCGAATTGCATGAACAACGCCTCATGACGCTTTTCATCGAGCAGTGCCTGAACGGATTGCAGTTCGGTCTGCTGCTGTTTCTATTGGCGGCTGGGTTGACGCTGGTGTTCGGCATCATGGACCTGGTCAACCTGGCGCATGGCTCGCTCTATATGATCGGGGCGTACTTCGCCGCGACCTTCTCGGCTTGGACCGGCAGCTTTGTGCTCGGCGCGGTGCTGGCGCTCGGCGCCACTCTGCTGGTCGGCATGGCGGTCGAAGTGATCGCGATGCGCAGGCTTTACGGCCGCGACCATCTCGATCATGTGCTCGGCACCTTCGGACTTATTTTGTTTTTTGACGAGGCGGTGCGGCTGATCTGGGGACCCGAGGGCCGCAGCCTGCCGCTGCCGCCCTGGCTCAACGGCCCGGTAGAGATTCTGCCGGGCGTGAATTATTCGGCCTACCGGCTCGCGGTCATCGTGGTGACAATGGCGGTTGCGGGTTTTCTCTATGTGCTGGTGATGCGCACGCGCATCGGCATGCTGATCCGGGCTGGGGCTTCAAACAGAGAGATGGTCGGCGCGCTCGGCGTCAACATCAAGCTGCTCTATACGCTGGTGTTCGGGCTGGGCGCCGCGCTCGCCGGCCTCGCCGGGCTGATGCAGGCGCCGATCCTGACCGTGCAGATCGGCATGGGCGAAAACATCCTCATCCTCGCCTTCGTCATTACCGTGATCGGCGGCATCGGCTCGATCCGCGGCGCGCTGGTGGCGGCGATCTTGGTCGGCTTCCTCGACACGCTCGGCCGCGCGTTCTTTCCTGATCTGCTGCGCATGGTGCTGAGCAAGGAAGCCGCGGCCACCGCGGCGCCGGCGCTGTCGTCGATGCTGATCTATCTGCTGATGGCGGTCGTGCTGATCGTGAAGCCCGAAGGCCTGTTTTCGGCGGGCAATAAATGAGACCGGCGCTGAACCTTCGCACCCTCGTGACCGTGGTTTTGATCGCCGCGCTGGTGTTGCTGCCGCTTTATACTGGATTGTCCGGCAACCGCTTCTTGCTGACGCAGTTCACCCGCATCATCATCCTGGCGCTCGCCGCCGTCAGCCTCAATCTGATGCTCGGCTATGGCGGCATGATGAGCTTCGGCCACGCCGCGTATCTGGGGATCGGCGGCTACGCCGTCGGCATCCTGGCGCATGAAGGGATGTACTCCGGCTTCGTGCAGTGGCCGGTGGCGCTGGCGGCGTCGGCGCTGTTTGCGCTGGTGATCGGCGCGCTCAGCCTGCGCACGCGCGGCGTCTACTTCATCATGATCACCTTGGCCTTTGCGCAAATGGCCTATTACGTCATCTCGGGCTTTGCCCGTTATGGCGGCGACGACGGCCTGACCATCTACAAACGCAGCGAATTTATTTCACCCGTCAATTTGTCGAACAAGACGCAGTTCTACTACATCTGCCTGGCATTGCTGTTCGGCGCGATCTTCCTGGTCTGGCGGCTCACGAACTCGCGCTTCGGCATGGCGATCCAGGGTGCGCGCTCCAACGATATCCGTATGCGCGCCATCGGTTTTCCGACCTATCGGTACCGGCTGGTCTGTTTCGTCATCGCCGGCACGCTGTGCGGCCTGGCCGGCGCGTTGCTCGCCAATCACACCGATTTCGTCAGCCCTTCGATCATGTATTGGACGCGGTCCGGCGACCTCATCATCATGGTGGTGCTCGGCGGCATGGCGACGCCGTTCGGTCCGCTGATCGGCGCGGTGGCGCTGCTGGTGCTGGAGGAGGTGCTGTCCGGCATCACCGAGTATTGGCAGATCATCCTGGGCCCGCTGCTGCTGCTGGTGGTGCTGTTTGCGCGCGGCGGTATTGACGGGCTGTTGACGAACTTGACCGGCAAAACGACCGACCAGGTGCGGCCATGAGCGAGCCGCTGCTTCGCGTCGAGTCTCTCGCCAAGCGCTTTGGCGGCATCGTCGCTACCGACGACCTGTCGCTCGACGTGGCCAACGGCGAATTGCACGCGGTGATCGGGCCGAACGGCGCCGGCAAGACCACGTTGATCGCGCAGCTCAGCGGACAGCTGACGGCCGACTCCGGCCACATTCATTTCAGGGGTACCGACATCACCACGCTGCCGATGCACAAACGCAGTGCGCTCGGGCTGGCGCGGTCGTTCCAGATCACGTCGCTGTTTCTCGATCTCAGTGTGTTCGACAATGTCGCGCTCGCGGTCCAGGCCCATGCCGGACATTCGTTCCGTTTCTGGCGCGATGCGCGCAGCGAACCGGAATTGCGCGAGCCGGCGCGCGTGGCGCTCGCGCGCGTCGGACTTTCGGCGCGCGCCGATCAACCGGCTTCCGCGCTCAGCCACGGCGAACATCGTCAACTGGAACTGGCGATGGCGCTCGCCGGGTCGCCGCGCATGCTGCTGCTCGACGAACCGATGGCGGGACTGGGCCCCGAGGAATCCGCTCGCATGGTGGCGATGCTGCGCGCCTTGAAGAGCGAGGTCACGATTCTCCTAGTCGAACACGACATGGAGGCGGTGTTCGCGCTCGCCGACCGCATTACGGTTCTGGTTTACGGCCGGGCCATCGCGTCCGGCGCGCCCGGCGACATCCGGGCCAACGCCGTGGTGCGCGAGGCCTATCTCGGCGAAGCCGAGGTGGCACATGTCTGATAAAAAGTCTGACAGTATCCTCGAGGTCGATGGCGTCGAGACCTGCTATGGGCTCAGCCAGGTGCTGTTCGGCCTGTCGCTATCGATCAAGCCCGGCGAGATGGTGACCCTGATGGGCCGCAACGGCATGGGCAAGACCACCACCGTGCGCTCGATCATGGGGCTGACGCCGGCGCGCGCCGGCACGATCAAATTCATGGGCACCGAGATCCGGGGCCTGCCGTCTTACAAGATCGCGCAGCTTGGCATCGGCTTGGTGCCGGAAGGCCGCCAGATTTTTCCCAATCTCAGCGTGCGCGAAAATCTGCTGGCGACTGCGGTCGCGCGCGATAGCGGCTGGACGCTGGCGCGCGTGCACGACCTGTTTCCGCGGCTGGCCGAGCGCGCCGGCAGCATGGGCAACCAGTTGTCGGGCGGCGAACAGCAAATGCTGGCGGTCGGCCGCGCGCTGATGACCAATCCGCGGCTGCTGATCCTGGACGAGGCCACCGAAGGCCTGGCGCCTCTGATCCGCGCCGAAATCTGGCGCTGCCTGGCGCGGCTCAAGGAATCGGGCCTCGCCATTTTGGTGATCGACAAGAATGTCCAGGCGCTAACGCGCGTTGCCGATCGGCATTTCCTGATCGAGCGCGGCCGCGTCGTATGGAGCGGGGCCTCGCACGAACTCGCCGCAGCGCCGGATGTACAGCACCGGTATTTGGGGGTTTAGTTATTCCGCCGGCTGCGTGGCCGGCGGCGGCGATTTGCGCCACACGAAGGTCGGGCTGGCGCCGCCGAGCTTGCGGTGCAATTTGTCGAGCAGCAGATAGATCACCGGCGTCGTGTAGAGCGTGAGGATCTGCGAAACCAGAAGCCCGCCAATGATGGTGATGCCGAGCGGCCGGCGCAGTTCGGACCCGGGCCCGGACGCGATCACCAGCGGCACCGCGCCGAGCATCGCCGCCATCGTCGTCATCAGGATCGGCCGGAAGCGTTCCATGCAGGCCTCGTGAATGGCCACGGCCGGCGGCAGGCCGCGCTTGCGTTCGCCTTCGAGGGCGAAGTCCACCATCATGATGCCGTTCTTCTTCACGATGCCGATCAGCAGAATGATGCCGATGAAGGCGATCACCGTGAGTTCGGTGCCGGAGAGCTGCAGCGCCAGCAGCGCGCCGAGGCCGGCCGACGGCAGCGTTGAGATGATGGTCAGCGGATGCACCAGACTCTCATAGAGCACACCCAGCACGATATAGACCGCGATCAGCGCTGCCAACACCAGCAGCAGTTGCGCCTTGAGCACGCTTAAATACGCCTGAACGTCACCGGCAAACTCGGCGTGAACGATATCGGGAATATGCATCTCCGCCACCGCCTGCGAAATCGCCGCGGTCGCGTCCTCGATCGTGGTGCCGGGTGACAGATTGTAGGTGATGGTGGTCGAGGGGAATTGGCCCTGATGGTTCACCACCAAAGGCGCGATGCCGCGCTCGACTTTCGCAATCGATGATAGCGGCACTTGCACGTTGCCCTTGCCGGGAACGTAGACGCGCGAGAGGTCGGTCGGGTCGCGCTGATATTTTTGATCCACTTCGAGAATGACGCGGTACTGATTGCGCGTGCGGTAGATGGTCGACACCTGCCGTTGCGAGAAGGCGTCGTTGAGCGCGTTATCGATGTCCTGAATGCGCACGCCGAACCTTGCCGCCGCCTCGCGGTCGATCACGATATTGGCCTGCAACCCGCCTTGCTCGCGATCGGTGGTGACGTCGGTCGCTTGCGGCACCCGCTTCACGCGGTCGACCACGCGCGGCACCCAAGCCTGCAATTGGTCGATGTCCGAGCTCCACAGCGTGAACTGATACTGCGAGTCGCTCTGGCGGCCGCCGACCCGCAAATCCTGCGCCGGGAACATGAACACGCGGACGCCTGGGATGCTGGAAAGCTTGGTGCGCAGCCGGTTGATGACCTGCTGGGTCGTGTTGTTATTGCGCTCGGCCAGCGGCTTCAGGCTGATGAACAGCCGGCCGCGATTGACCGAGGCGCCGCCCGGTCCGCCGCCGCCGCCGACCGAAGAGCCGAGGCCCGACACCGCCGGATCGGCCAGCACGATATCCATGGCCTTGAGCTGCAACGTCTCCATCGCCTCGTATGAGATATCGGTCGAGGCCTGGGTGCCGCCGAAAATCAGGCCGGTGTCGTCCTGCGGGAAGTAGCCCTTCGGCACCTTGATGTAGAGGAAGACGGTGAGCGCAATGGTGGCGACAAACGCCATCATCGCCAAAGCGCGGTGTTCGAGCACAAAAGACAAGGTCCGGTCATAAAACCGGACTATGCGCGACAGCACGCCTTCAACCCGGCGGTCGAGCCAGGTGGCGTCTTTGCTGGGACCCGATTTGACGAAATAAGCGCAGATCATCGGCGTCACCGACAGCGACACCACGGTCGAGACGGCGATGGCGAATACCAAAGTCACCGAGAATTCGCGGAACAGGCGGCCGACAATGCCGCCCATGAACAGCAGCGGAATGAACGCGGCGATCAGCGACACCGAGATCGAGACCACGGTAAAGCCGATCTGCTTGGCGCCCATCAGCGCGGCGCGCAACGGAGAATGGCCGGCCTCGAGATTGCGGAACATGTTCTCGATCATGACGATAGCATCGTCGACGACAAAGCCGATGCTGACCGCCAACGCCATCAATGACAGATTGTCGATCGAGAAACCGGCCGCCCACATCGCCGCGCAGGTGCCAGCGAGCGACAGCGGCACGGTGATGCCGGCGGCCAGCGTCGCCGCGGTGCGCCGCAGGAACAGGAACACCACCAGCATCACCAGCACCGCGGTCGCGGCCAGCGTGAGCTGCATGTCGTGCACGCTGGCGCGGATGGTCTGGGTGCGGTCGGTCAGCACCGAGATCTCGAGGCCCGCCGGAATCCATTGCCGCAGTTCCGGCAACAAAGCGTAAATGCGATCGACGGTATCGATGACGTTGGCGTTGCCCTGCTTGGTGATGATCAGCAGAACCGACGGGTCGCGATTGAACCAGCCGGCCGAGCGGCTGTTGCGCACGCTGGCGGTGATCGACGCCACCTGCGACAGCCGGATCACCGTGCCGTTGACGGTTTTGACCACCACCGGGTCGTAATCGCTGGCGTTGCGAAGCTGGTCGTTGATGCCGATGGAAACCGCGCGCTTGCTGCCGTCGAAGGTGCCGAGCGGGCCGACCGCGTTGGAATTGGCAATCGCCGTGCGCACGTCCTCCATGGACACGCCCATGGCGGAAATGCGCGCTGGATCGACCCGCACCCGCAAAGCCGGCTGCTCGGAGCCGGCCACGGTGACGTCGGCGACGCCGTCGACCTGCGACAGACGCTGCGCGATCACGCTGTCGGCAGCGTCATAGATAGCGCTCGGCTGCATGGTCTTCGACGTTAGCGCCAAAATGAGGATCGGCGCCGCCGCGGGATTGGCCTTGCGGAAGGTCGGCAGCGTCGGCATATCACCTGGGAGATCTGTCAAGGCGGCGTTGAGCGCCGCCTGGACGTCGCGCGCCGCGCCTTCGATGCTGCGCTTCAGGTCGAACTGGATGGTGATGCGCGAGGAACCG
The DNA here is from genome assembly GCA_031389925.1 of Hyphomicrobiales bacterium. Classification (GTDB taxonomy): domain Bacteria; phylum Pseudomonadota; class Alphaproteobacteria; order Rhizobiales; family Xanthobacteraceae; genus Pseudolabrys. The sequence continues at coordinate 13,030 of JANMSZ010000304.1, forward strand.
AGCGAGGATACCGAGGTCAGCTCTGTGACGCCGGAAATCTCGCCGAGCCGCCGTTCCAGTGGCGCCGCGACCGTCGCGGCCATGATGTTGGGATCGGCGCCCGGACGGTTTGCGCTGACGGAGATGGTCGGAAACTCGACGCTCGGCAGGCTGGCGACCGGCAGGAAGTCGTAGGCCACCGCACCCACCATGAACAATCCGATCGCCAGCAGCGTGGTGCCGATCGGACGCCGGATGAAGGGATATGAGAAGTTCACGGCGCTTACTCGGCGGGCTGTGTGCGGGGCGCCGGCGGCGGCACCGGGCTCAGCCGCGCGCGCAGCCGCTCCATGTACAGGTAGATCACCGGCGTGGTGTAGAGCGTCAGCAACTGGCTGAGCAGCAGGCCGCCGACGATGGTGACGCCGAGCGGATTGCGCAGCTCGGCGCCGGTGCCGCCTTCCAGCGCCAGCGGCAGCGCCCCGAACAGCGCCGCCAGCGTCGTCATCATGATCGGGCGGAAGCGCAACAGCGCCGCCTGCACGATCGACTCCTCTGGCGACAGGCCCTGACGGCGCTCGGCTTCGAGCGCGAAGTCGATCATCATGATCGCGTTTTTCTTGACGATGCCCATCAGCAGGATGATGCCGATCAGCGCGATCACCGACAGGTCATAGCCGAACAGCATCAACGCCAGCAGCGCGCCGACGCCGGCCGAGGGCAGCGTCGACAAAATCGTCAGCGGGTGGATGAAGCTCTCATAGAGCACGCCCAAGACGATGTAGATGGTGATGGCGGCGGCGAGCAGCAGCCACGGCTGGCCCGCCAGCGATTTCGCGAATTCGGCGGCATCGCCGGAATAGGTTCCGGTCACCGACGACGGCATGCCGATTTCGCTTTGCGCCGCGGTGACCAAGGTGACCGCATCGCTCAAGGCATAACCGGGCGCCAGATCGAAGCTGATGGTGACGGAAGGAAACTGCTCCTGATGCGCGATCGTCAGCGGCGCGGTGGTGTATTCGAAGCGCGCGAAGGCGGCGAGCGGCACCTGGTTGGAGCCGGTGACGGTATTCGGAGTAGCGGTGGTGTTTGTGTTGGTCGTGCCGCTCGCGGTGTTGCCGGCGGTGGCGACGGTGCCGCTCGAGGTGCTGGCGCCGGTGACGTAGAGCTTGTTGAGCGAACTCGGGTCCTGCAGGTAGCGCGGCTGCGCTTCGAGGATGACGCGGTACTGGTTGGCCTGGCCGTAGATCGTCGAAATCTGGCGCTGGCCGAAGGCGTCGTTGAGGGTGTCGGTGATGCTCTGCATTGAAATGCCAAGTCTTCCGGCCTGTTCGCGGTCGACATTGACCAGTACGCGCGGCCCGCCTTCTTGCGCTTCGGAGGCGACCTCGCGCAGCGCCGGCTCGGTGCGCAGGCGGCGGGTGAGTTTGTCGGCCCAGGCCAGCACCTCGGCGGAGTCGGTACCGACCAGCGTGTACTGGTATTGCGCGCGGCTCGATCGGGTGGAAATCTGGATGTCCTGCGTCGCCTGAAAATAGACCGTCATGCCGGGCAGGTGTGCGACGGCGTCCTTGAGCCGCGCGATGATGGCCTCGACGCGGTTGCTGCGGTCTTCGCGCGGTTTGAGTGTGATCGCGATGCGCCCCGCATTGGGCGAAGTATTCATCGTGCTGACGCCGATCACGGATACCACGCCGGTAACGTCCGGATCGGCGCGGACGATGTCTTCGACTTGGCGTTGGCGGCGGCCCATTTCCGAAAACGAGACATCGGTGCCGGCCTCGGTCACGGCCGTGATCATGCCGGTGTCCTGCACCGGCAGGAAGCCTTTCGGGATGATGATGTAAAGGAAGATGGTGGCGGCGAGCGTCGCCAATGTCACCAACAGCGTCGCGCGCTGGCGGCGCAGCACCCACAGCAACGTGCGGTGATAGAATTCGACGGTGCGCTCGACGTAGCCATTGAAACGCTGCGACAGCGCGCCGGGCGGCGCGTCCTTGGTACGCCGCAACAGGCGGCCGCACATCATCGGCGTCAATGTCAGTGACACCACGGCGGAAGCCACCACCGCGATGGTCAGCGTCAGCGCGAATTCGCGGAACATGCGGCCGACCAGCCCTGTCATGAACAGCAGCGGGATGAACACCGCGATCAGCGACAGCGTCAGCGAAATGACGGTGAAGCCGATTTCCTTGGCGCCCTTGAGCGCGGCTTGCAGCGGGCTTTCGCCTTTCTCGATATGGCGCACGATATTTTCGATCATGACGATGGCGTCATCGACCACGAAGCCGGTGCCGATGGTCAGCGCCATCAATGAGAGATTGTCGAGCGAGAATCCGCAGAACCACATCACGCCGAAGGTCGCGATCAGCGACAGCGGCAGCGCCACGCCGGCGATGACGGTGGCGCGGATGGTCCGCAGGAAGATCAGCACCACCAGCACGACCAGCGCGATGCTGAGCACCAGCGTGAACTGCACGTCGTGGATCGAGGCGCGGATGGTGGTGGTGCGGTCGTTGACCACACTCAGCGTGGCGCCGGCCGGGATGGCGCGCCGCAGCCGCGGCAACTCTGCCTGCACGCGTCGCACGGTTTCGATCACATTGGCGCCGGGTTGGCGCTGCACGTCGATGACGATCGCCGGTCCGCCGCGATACGAGGCGCCGACTCTGGTGTTCTCCAGGCCGTCGACCACGTCGGCGACGTCGCTGAGCAGCACCGGCGCGCCGTTGCGGAACGCGACGGTGATCGATTTATAGGCGTCGGCGCTGAGGATCTGATCGTTGGCGGCGATGGTGTAGGATTGATGCGCGCCGTCGAGCGCGCCTTTGGCGCCGGCGACATTGGCGCCGACAATCGCGGTGCGCAGATCCTCCAAGGCGATGCCATAGGCGGCGAGCCGCGACAGATCGGCCTGGATGCGGATCGCCGGGCGGATGCCGCCTTGCACCGAAACGCGGCCGACGCCGGTCACTTCCGACAGCCGCGGCGCCATGATGGTGTCGGCCAAGTCGCTCAAGGCGCGCAAGTCGACGGAGTTCGAGGTCAGCGCCAGCGTGATGATCGGCGCGTCGGCCGGGTTCACCTTGGAATAGAGCGGCGGGTAGGGAAGGTTGCGCGGCAGCGTCGAGCCGGCGGCATTGATCGCCGACTGCACGTCCTGCGCCGCGGCGTCGATGTCGCGCGACAGGTCGAATTGCAGCGTGACCTGGCTGATGCCGAACGAGCTCGACGACGTTATCGCCTGCATCGCGGGGATTTTGCCGAACTGGGTTTCCAGCGGCGCGGTCACCAGCGCGGCGATGGTATCGGGATTGGCGCCGGGAAGCTGGGTGGTGACCTGGATGGACGGGAAGTCCACCTGCGGAAGCGCGGATACCGGCAGCCACCAGTAGCCCAAGGCGCCGCCCAGCATCACCGCGACGCCCAGCAAAGACGTGGCGATCGGCCGGTGGATGAAGGGGGACGAGACGCTCATTGCGGCGCGGGGGGTGGCGGGCTCGGGGTTGGCGTTGCCGGCGCGGGTGGCTGCGCATTGCCGTCGCTGCGTTTACGGCCGCCTTGTTGACCGCGCTGGCGCGTGCCGCCGGCAGCAGCAGGCGGCGTGCCGTCGCCAGTGCTGACGGTGACCTTGGCGCCGTCGGTGAGCCGGGCAAAGCCGGTGGTGACGACGCGCTCCGGCGGCTCGAGGCCCTTGGAGATCACGGTCTGGTTCTCATCCTGCTTCTGCACCGTGATCGGCCGGATCGTCGACGTGTTGTCGTCCTTGACCACATAGACGAACGTGCCCGTCGGCCCGCGCTGCACCGCGCCAGTCGGGATCACGACCACCTGCTTGAGCGTATCGATCAGCAGCCGGACATTGACGAACTGGCCCGGCCACAGTTGCAGGTCGGTATTGGGAAATTCGGTCTTGAGCTTGACCGTGCCGGTGGTCGAGTCGACTTGATTGTCGACGACGCGCAAGGTGCCGCGGTCGATCACCGCGTCATTGTCGGAACGCTGCGCATCGACGCTCAGCGGCCCCTTGGCGAAAGCGGCGTTGACCTGGTTGATGTCCTGCTGCGGCAGATTGAAGAACACCGAGATCGGTTTGAGTTGGGTGATGACCACGATGCCGGTCGTGTCGGAAGCACGAATGATATTGCCTTCGTCGACCTGGCGAATGCCGGTGCGGCCGTCGAGCGGCGCGCGGATCGTGGTGTAGGCCAGCATCGCCTGCGCGTTCTCGATGGCGCCCTGATCGGCGTCGACCTGCGCGGTGTATTGCGCGACCAGCGATTTCTGGGTGTCGGCCTGCTGGCGATTGATCGCGTTGGTGGCGGCCAGTTGCTCGTAGCGCGCCAGATCGTTCCTGGCGTTGGCGAGCAGCGCCTGATCCTGCGCCTTCTTGGCGACGGCTTGGTCGAGCGCCGCTTTGAACGTGGTCGAATCGATGCGTGCCAGCACGTCGCCGCGCTTGACCTCCTGGCCTTCCTTGAAGTCGACCTCGATCAGCTTGCCGTCGACTTGCGAGCGCACGGTCACCGTATTGAGCGCCTTGGTGGTGC
>JANMSZ010000297.1:0-14613 GCA_031389925.1 Hyphomicrobiales bacterium
GCGAATACAAGGCCGGGCCGGCGCATTGGTTCCGCCGTAACTTGAGCGTGGCGCTTTGCCACGCTAGGTCTGGCAACGCGCTTTTCCAGAGGGAATTCATGTCCGAACTTGTCACCGCGGCCATCCTCGTAATCGGCGACGAGATCCTGTCCGGCCGGACCAAAGACAAGAACATCGGCTATATCGCGGATTACCTCACCGCCATCGGCATCGACCTCAAGGAAGTCCGCGTCGTCTCGGACGACGAAACGGCCGTTGTGAGCGCGCTCAACGCGCTGCGCGGCGCCTATACCTATGTCTTCACCACCGGCGGCATCGGCCCGACCCACGACGACATCACCGCCGACTGCATCGCCAAGGCCTTTGGCGTGACCATCGACTACGATCCGCGCGCGGTCGCCATCCTCGAAGAGCGCATGGCCAAGATCGGCAGCGTCATGAACGAGGCGCGCATGCGCATGACGCGCATTCCGAAAGGCGCCGACCTGGTGCTCAACAAGGTGTCCGGCGCGCCGGGTTTCTGGATCGGCAATGTCATCGTGATGGCCGGGGTGCCGTCGATCATGCAGGCGATGCTCGATGAGGTGGGGCCCAAGCTCAAGACCGGCACCAAGCTGATCTCGGAGACCATCCGGGCCGACGCCAAGGAAGGCGACGTCGGCACTGAGTTGGGCGCCGTCGCCAAGCTGCATCCCGACACGATCATCGGCAGCTATCCATTCTTCGACGAGAAGCTCGGGCCCAACACCAACATCGTGGTGCGCTCGCGCGATGCCGACAAGCTCGCCGCCGCCAAAGGCGCGGTCGAGGCCATGCTCAAGACGGTCAAGGCGCAATTGCCGCGCCAGTAGTTGGGGGAGTTCTGATGTCAGAAGCGCCGCGCCCGGAAAAAATCTTTCCGGTTTCTTGGGATCAATTCCACCGCGACACGCGCGCGCTGACCTGGCGGCTGCACGAGGCTGGCCCGTTCGAGGCGATCGTGTGCATCACGCGTGGCGGCCTGGTGCCGGCGGCGATTGTGGCGCGGGAACTCAACGTGCGCATCATCGAGACCGTCTGCATCGCCAGCTATCACGACTACAAGAACCAGGGCGACATCAAGGTGCTGAAGGGCATCGGCCCCGAGATCACCTCGATGCGCGCGGCGGGCAAGGGCGTGCTGATCGTCGACGACCTGGTCGACACCGGCAAGACCGCGCGCATGGTGCGCGATATTCTGCCGGCGGCGCATTTCGCCACCGTCTACGCCAAGCCGATGGGCCGGCCGCTGGTCGATACGTTCATCACCGAAGTGTCGCAGGACACCTGGATCTATTTCCCGTGGGACACCGCGCTGTCCTACGCGCCGCCGATCCGCGCCGGCGGGGATTGAATCGCTACCGATAAAATAAGAAACCTAAAGGGAGGATACCGATGCTGAACCGAAGAGATTTCCTGGCAACCGCGGCGTCCGTCGCGGCCGCGGGCTCCGTGAGCCCGGCGTTCGCGCAAGCGGGCTATCCCGACCGTCCGATCCGCATCATCGTCGGCTACGCTGCCGGCGGCGGCGTCGACATTATCGCGCGGCTGCTGGGCGAGCCGATCAAGGCGGCGCTGGGCCAGACGGTGATCGTCGAAAACCGCACCGGCGCCAGCGCCATGATCGCCAGCAACACGGTCGCGAAAGCGCCGCCCGACGGCTACACGATTCTCGCCGCCGCCTCCGGCGAGGTCGCGATCAACCAGCATCTGTTCAAAGAAAAAATGACCTATGACGCGAGCCGCGAACTGACGCCGCTGGCGCTGGTCGGCATCGTGCCGTGCGTGGTCGTGGTGGCGGACGCAACGCCGGTGCGCAATCCGAAGGAACTGATTGCCTATGCCAAGGCCAATCCGGGCAAGCTGTCGTTCTCGTCGTCGGGCGTCGGCAATCCGCAGCAGCTCGCCGGCGAACTGATGAACTCCATGGCGGGCACCAATGTGTTGCACGTGCCGTACCGCGGCTCGGCGCTGGCGGTGACCGACGTCGCGACCGGCGCGGTGACCATGAGCTTCTCGAGTCTCGCCGCTGCACTGCCGCTGATCCAGTCCGGCAAAATCCGCGCGGTGGCGGTGACGTCCAAGGAGCGCATGCCGCAATTGCCGGACGTCGCGCCGCTGAGCGAGGGCGCGCCGGGCCTCAAGGACTACGAGTTGCTGAACTGGTTCGGCCTGTTCATCACCGCCGGCACGCCGCAGCCGATCGTCGATAAGCTCAACGGCATCATCAATGCCGCGCTCAAGGACAAAGCCATCGTCGACAAACTGATGCCGCAGGGCATCGTGCCAAAGCCGATGACGCCTGCGGAATACAAGAGCTTCGTCGAATCCGAGACCGCCAAATTCGGCAAAATCGTCCAGCAGGCCAATATTAAGTTGGCCGACTAGCCATCAGTTCACTATCATCTGCGCGCGACCGTAACCCGGGAGAATGGCGATGAACGTCAAGCCGAACACCCAGAATTCTGAGCCCGTCGACGTGTTGTCGAAGGTGGTCCGCGCCAAGGACATGCCGTGGCAGAAGATGCGGTTTCCCGGCTGCGAGATGAAGACGCTGCTGTTCGACCCGAAGAGCGGCCTCGCCACCATGCTGATGCGCATGGCGCCGGGCGCGGAGCTGCCCGACCACGAGCACGTGCTGATCGAGCAGACCTATGTGCTGGAGGGTTCGCTGGCCGACAAGGAAGGCCCCGACGCGGGCATCGAAGTGACGGCGGGTGAATTCGTCTGGCGGCCGGCGGGCTCGAGGCATTCGGCCTGGGCGCCGAAGGGCGGCACCTTCATCGCCATGTTCCAGATCCCGAACAAGTTCTTCGAGAAGGACGGCAAGGTGGTGGACGCCTCGGGCAAGGAATGGGACCCGGCCTGGGCGCATTTATTACCGGCGTAGTTTAACGCTCCGCTCAGCGCTCGATCATTCGCGCGCTGGCGCGGGTGAACTGAGTGCTTCGCGGACGTGGTGGAATGGTAGACACAAGGGACTTAAAATCCCTTGGGAGTAATCCCGTCCGGGTTCGAGTCCCGGCGTCCGCACCAGATTTCCCTTCGAAACAGCCGACGGCGTGTTGATCTGACGGCCTTTTGCCTGTCGGATGAGGGCCATCGATTCTCCGCGCGCTGCAGTAAAGGCCGAACCCGATGGCGAACCAACAGGCGGCTCAGGTCGTGGCGGCCGAAGCAAAGCCGATCCGGCGCCAACTTCATCTCACCGATCCCTATGAGGGCTTCATCGTCGACCCGAGCCAGGTCGACATGCACGGCTGGGGCGGCACGCACCCGATCTTCGAGCAGATCATCGGCCAGATGAAGCCGAAGACCATCGTCGAGGTTGGCACCTGGAAGGGCGCCTCGGCCATCACGATGGCGAAGGCTTTGCGAAATACCGGCAGCGACGGCGAACTCATTTGCGTCGACACCTGGCTCGGCGCGCCGGAATTCTGGATGGATAAGACCGATCCGTCGCGCTACCTCAGCCTGAAACTCAAGAACGGCTATCCGCAGGTCTACTATACGTTTCTCAACAACGTGATCGCCGAAGGCCTGCAGGATTTCATCACGCCGTTTCCGGCGACATCGTTCGTCGCGCAACGATGGTTCGTGCAGAACAATCTCACCGCCGATCTGATCTATGTCGACGCCGCGCACGAATATCAGGAAGTGATCGCCGACATTGCCGGCTGGTTCAAGGTGCTGCGGCCCGGCGGCGTGATGATAGGCGACGACTATTCCACCTACTGGCCGGGCGTCATCAGGGCGGTGGAGGAAATGTTCGACAAGGACGCCAGCTTCAGGAAGTTCGGTATCTTCAACGAAAAATGGGTTGCGCAGAAAATCGTCTGAGTCTTCCGGGCGCGCGCCGGCGGTTCGCGTGACAAGAGTCGCGCAATCGCCTAATTTGCAGCGATGCTGGCGGAACGACACGGCCCAAAATCCATTGTGGTGGCGATGCACGACAACGCGAAAATCCGACAATTGCTCATAGGCGCCTTCGCGGCGGCTCTTGGGCTCGCGCTCGGCGGCTGCTCCTCCTCGGGCGGCGGCCCCAGCGGCGCGCAGCGCATATTCGTCGCGCCGGATAAGTTCGTGCTCTACAGCTGTCCGCAGCTTGAACAGCGGGCCGTCGGAGTGGCGGCGCGCCGCAAGCAGCTCGCTCAATTGATGGCAAAGGCGGGGACGACCCCGGACGGCCGGCTGGTCAGCCTGCTTGCCTATCAGTCCGAATACGCCGAAACCGGCGCCGATCTCGCGGAGCTGCGCCGGGCCGCCGCCGACAAGAGTTGCAAGCCGATCAAGGCGCTCGCGGAGCTGGACACCAGACCGCCGCGCTGAAGGGCTTTAGCCGACTGCCCATTGGAACTTTTTGCCCACGGAACTATTATCGCTGACTGAGCCACGCGGGTGGCATTAAACGGGGGCGGCCATGGGCCTTTTGATCAGCATCCTTATTACGTTTCTCGTCATCGTCCTGGTGCTTTATCTCATCAACATGCTGCCGATCGACGGCCGCGCCAAGCAGATCGCGCGCATCGTCGTCATCATCATCGGCGTCTTGGCGCTGCTGAAATATATCGCGGTGTTCTAGCGCCGGATCTAATTACGCACGGCGACCAGCGATCCATCGGCCAAGCCAAGCACCACGGCCGGTGGGCTGTTCTCGATCGCAATTAAACCGAGATTGGTGACGGCTTTGGCCGGCAGCGGCACGCTGGCGATTTCGTGCGCCGGCATGAACGACAGCAGCCGCAGCTTGCTGCGATCGAGCGACGGCACCGCGATATCCTGCGCGCTGTCGCCGTCGAAATCGGCGCTGGCGCTCATGTTGAGCGCGCGGCTGCCGATGATGTGATTGGACGTGTCGGCAAGTTCGCCGGTCTTGCGCAAACCGCCGCCGATCCAACTCCACAGTTCGAGCGCGCCTACGACATGCGGCTGGCGCACCAGCGCGATATCGATCTTGCCGTCGCCGTTGAAGTCGCCGATGCCGGCGGGGTTGAGCCATTGATGCGGGCTGCCGAGCGGCGGCGTCTCGGCGGCGATTTCGTATTTGCCCTTGCGTTCGGCGATCACCGCCAGCGCCGCGCCGCGCCTGAGATAAGATTTCACCACGATGATTTCGTCGCGGCCATCGCCGTCGAGATCGGCGAGCCGCGGCTCGAGATCCTCGAACACCGCGTCGCCGTTGAGCCTGAGGGTCTCGCGGCGGCCGTCGCTGCGCTCGATCACCAGTGCGCCGGCTTCGACCTTGTCGCCGAGAACGCCATGATCGTAGTTTTTGGTCGGCTCGGCCAACCAGGCGCGCGCAATGTCGCGCGTGCCGGTGGCAACGCGGCCGTCCGGCAACGCGCCGTCGGGATTTTTCGGCTTCACGGGCCGGTCGATGAAATTGAGCGTCGCGTCCTTGTCGTTGAGCACGATACGATACCACAGCCCGCCGGCATTGACCTGCACCTTGCCGTCGACGGTTTCGATCGCGGCGACGCGCGCCGGCGTATCGATGCGCTGCACACGCCATTCGCCGGCAAGTGCCGGACTTTGGCTGACATTGGCGCAGGCAAACAAAGTGAGACCGGCGAGAACGCTGCGTCGCATGAAGAAATCCTAGAGTTCGATGCGGCGCAGCCGCAGGGCATTGCCGACGACGCTGACGGAAGAAAGGGCCATCGCCGCGGCGGCGATGATCGGCGACAGCAGCAAACCGAAGGTCGGATAAAGCACGCCGGCGGCGATCGGTACACCCGCCGCGTTGTAGATGAAGGCGAAGAACAGATTCTGCCTGATATTGCTCATCACTGCGGCCGACAGCGCGCGCGCCTTGACGATGCCGGTGAGGTCACCGCCCAAGAGCGTGATGCCGGCGCTCTCGATCGCGACATCCGAGCCGGTGCCCATGGCGATGCCGACTTGCGCCGCGGCGAGCGCGGGTGCGTCGTTGACGCCGTCGCCGGCCATGGCGACGATGCGGCCTTCGCGGGAAAGCTTCTCGATCACGGCGGATTTCTGGTCGGGCAGCACTTCGGCCTCGACCTCGGCGATGCCGAGACGCTTGGCGACGGCGAGCGCGGTGGTGCGGTTGTCGCCGGTGAGCATGACGACGCGGACGCCCAGATCCATCAGCGCCTTCACCGCCTCGGGCGTCGACGCTTTCACGGGGTCGGCGATGGCGATGACACCGGCGAGCTTGCCGTTGACGGCAAGGAAGATCGCGGTGGCGCCGTCGGCGCGCAGCTTTTCGGCTTCGTTCGCGAGCGCGGCCGGATCGATACTGAGTTCGCCGAGAAATTTCGCATTGCCGAGCGCGAGACGCTTGCCCTCGACCATGCCGATGACGCCTTTGCCGGCGGGTGAATCGAAGCCGCGCACGGCGGCGGTTTCGATTCTGCGCTCGGCGGCGGCCGCGACGATTGCCGCCGCCAGTGGATGCTCGCTGCCGCGCTCGACGCTGGCCGCCAGGCGCAATACTTCGGTTTCGTCGAAGCCGGGCACCGCGACGACGGCCACTACCTTCGGCTTGCCTTCGGTCAGCGTCCCGGTCTTGTCCACCACCAGCGTGTCGATCTTTTCCATCCGCTCCAACGCCTCTGCATTCTTGATCAACACACCGGTCTGGGCGCCGCGGCCGACGCCGACCATGATCGACATCGGCGTGGCGAGGCCGAGCGCGCAAGGGCAGGCGATGATCAGCACGCTGACCGCCGCCACCAACCCGTAGGCAAAGCGCGGCTCCGGTCCGAACATCGCCCAGGCCGCGAACGCGAGCAGCGCCACCGCGATCACCGCCGGCACGAACCAGCCGGCGACTTGATCGGCCAGCCGTTGGATCGGCGCGCGGCTGCGTTGCGCCTTCGCAACCATCTGGACGATTTGGGACAGAAGTGTGTCGCGGCCGACTTTGTCGGCGCGCATCACGAAACTTCCGCTTTTGTTGATTGTGCCGCCGATGACCTTCGCGCCTTTGTCCTTGGACACCGGCATGGACTCGCCGGTCACCATGGATTCATCGAGCGCGGAGTGGCCCTCGAGCACGATGCCATCGACCGGAACCTTGTCGCCGGGGCGCACGCGCAAATTGTCGCCGGCCTGAACGCTATCGAGCGGGACTTCCTCGTCGCTGCCGTCTTGCTTGACGCGGCGCGCGGTCTTGGGCGCGAGATCGAGCAGCGCCTTGATCGCGCCGGAGGTTGCCTCGCGCGCGCGCAGTTCGAGCACCTGGCCGAGCAGCACGAGCACGGTAATGACAGCGGCCGCTTCGAAATAGACCGCGACCGCGCCTTCGGTGTCGCGAAATGCTGCCGGGAATACGTTCGGCAGGAGCACAGCGACGACGCTGTAGATGTAGGCAACGCCGACGCCCATGGCGATCAGGGTGAACATGTTGAGATTGCGGGTGAGCAGCGACTGCCAGCCGCGCACGAAAAACGGCCAGCCCGCCCACAGCACGACAGGGGTCGCCAAGGCGAATTGAATCCAGTTCGACAGATTTTTTCCAAGCAGCATGTGGAGATCGGTCAGGTGTCCGCCCATCTCGAGTGCGAGCACCGGTAGCGAGAGCACGAGACCAATCCAGAACCGCCGTGTCATGTCGGCGAGTTCGGCGTTGGGGCCGCTGTCGAGGCTGGCGATTTCAGGCTCGAGCGCCATGCCGCAGATCGGGCAGGCGCCGGGACCGACCTGGCGGATCTGCGGATGCATCGGGCAGGTGTAGATGGCGCCTTCCGGGACTGCCTCCGCCGTCTTGGCGCCGTGCAGATATTTCTGCGGATCGGCGGTGAACTTGGTTTTACAGCCGGCCGAGCAGAAATAATAAGCGTGGCCGCGATAGTCGGTGCGGTGCTTGGCGGTGTGCGGATCGACCGTCATGCCGCAGACCGGATCGAGGACGGAGCCTTCGGCGGGCGCCTCGTGATGGTGGTCATGGCGCTCGGCGGACATGGTCATGGTTGGACTCTTGTTTTCGATACCCCTGGGGGGTATATAACGGTCATGGCTAAGAACAGCAAGGCATCGACGCTCAAAAGGCTCAACCGCATCGAAGGCCAGGTGCGTGGGCTCGCCCGCATGGTCGAGGGCGATCGCTATTGCATCGACATCGTGACGCAGATTGCGGCCGTGCGTGCGGCCTTACGCAAGGCCGAAGAAGAAATCCTGCGCGATCACGTGGCGCATTGCGTCGAACACGCGATCTCAAGCGGCGACAAAACCGATCAACGGCGCAAGGTCGCCGAATTGATGGACGTGATGGGCCGCGCTGGAAGGTGACTGCTTTGCACTGCTTAGGCGAGCCGGCGGGAAGGGCGTTGATCGAGATCAAGCCGTCTGCCCTCTGAGCGACAAGAATTATTTGAGCGTCCATTGAAACGCTCGCTTGCCTTCTCCGCCCAAGCCCTGAATCTGCAATTCGAAGGACTTAATAGGTTCGGTTGGTGCGGGAAAGCGGAGCACGCCCTTCCGGTGATGGCCACCGGGCTTGTCGCCTTGCCAGGACAGCGGGATGTATTGGCGCCCGCCGTCATCCACAACCACAGCGGACTTGGTCAGGTCAGCATCGAGCGGCTTGGTGTGGGTGTCCATCGTGACTTCGAATTCCCACGGCGAACCGGCGCCAACCGCTATTGGCTTAATGACGACGCGGACACCGCCGGCCTCGTTGCTCACCGCCGCGAGTGCGGGCGCGCCGGCGGCCTGTGCCATCGCCATGGGTGCGGAAAGTGCCAGAACCGCACCTGCGAGAACAATCATCAATTCCCTGGTTAGTTTCAACATTTCCTCCCGGCGCTGACGACCCTACTGCCGATGAACACGATGCCCGCAAGATTGAACGCCAAGCCGACCCAGAACAGTTCGGTCTGGTACTGCGCGACCAAAGCAACCGCGCCGGCCGCGCCGATCACTGGCAGAATGTTGGCGACGTAATGGGTGCAACAGGCGAGCATGGCGCCGGTCGACGTCGCGCCGGAAGCGACGACCATTTTTCCGCCGGCGTGATGGTGAGCCAATTGCTGCCTCAGATAAACATAAAGACCGATTTGAATGCCGAAGCCGAGTGCCAGCGGGATGACGTAGTACCAAAATCGCGAGAACTCGGAGACGGTGAAGTCCCATCCTGAAACCAAAGTGAGTACGCCGAAATAAACGCCGAGCATGGCGGCGAATGCGAGCATACCGACAGCCAAGGGCTTGAGCGTGCTTGTGCCGGCAACCTGGGCTGGGAGCGCATCGGCATCCTCGGTTTCGAGCGCCATCCCGCAGATCGAGCACGTCCCGGGAGCCGCCTGCCGGATCTGCGGATGCATCGGGCAGGCGTAGGCCGCCAATTGCGGCGTCGCGCGCTGGGTTGCGCTAGCGGCCATTAAAGTAATTGTAGATTGGAGCGAACACGATGCCTGCGACGAATCCGTAGACAACGGTCTCGACAAAGCCGATCGCGATCCCTGGCAATGTCCAGCTAAAGGCGGGATACAACTGCAACCACACGACATGCAGCCCGCGATCGGGAACAACGAATGCGAAAGCCAAGCATCCGAGATAGCTGATCGCTAAAAAAGTCGCGAGAGTTAAGGCAAGTGGTATTGGGCGAAGCGCGCGAGATTCCGTAGTCATTTTGGATTCTCCGGTTTGTGGCTGTGCCCGTGATGATGGCCGAACACATGCATCAACGGACACGCGAGGAGGAGCAAATAGGGCAGCGCGTAAATAACGTGCCCGGTGTGATTCCAAAGCAGATACGCGCCCAGAACGGCGAGTGAGAGCGTGGCGGCCCATCCAATTTTGGAGCCGAGGAATGAGCGAATTTGTTCGATGTCCATGGTCGCCTCGTTCAACGATCGACAACGTTGGAGTTTAGACAAGAAACTTTACCGCACGTTGATCGAGATCAACGTTGGTCAAAACTCTCAAGCGCGTGAAATTCAGGTGAATTTTCCCGCGTCGCCGTGCGCGCCGCGTTAGACAAGGCCGATCAACGGCGCAAGGTCACCGAATTGATGGACGTGATGGGCCGCGCGGGAAGGTGACTGCTTACCGCGTCGAGCAGCCGAGCACGCTATAGGCCGGGCAGGTGCTGAAGATGGCTGTCAGGATCGGCACCACGCCGATCCAGCCGACCCAGGCCCAACTCGTTCCCGGCGCGATGTAGCCGAGCGCGAAGGCGATCAGCGCGATACCCACGACGACGCGTGCAATCCGATCGAAAGTCCCGACATTGGCGGTCATGAACGGCTCCCAGTTTGGCGAAGTCACCGGGGGCACTCTAGCCGCCGTCGCGCGGCGGCCTTTGATCGAAATCAACCGGCCGTCAGCCGAATTTCTTCCGCGCCAGCGCCGCTCCCGCGCCCAGCGCGACGAGCTTGGCGGCGGAAATATCGCGATGCATCGGCGCCATGCCGCAATTGGTGCAGGCGACGATGCGCTCCTTCGGCACGTATTTCATCACCTCGCCGATGACCTGAACGATCTGCTCCGGCGTCTCGACCGTGTCGGAGGCGACATCGATGACGCCGACCAGTACGTCCTTGCCGTCGAGCAGCGACAGCAGCTTTAGCGGCACGCGCGAATTGATCGCCTCGATCGACACTTGCTTGATGCGGCTCTTGGCCAGCGCCGGAAAAATATCTTCGTATTGCTTCCACTCGGTGCCGAGCGAATTCTTCCAGTCGATATTGGCCTTGATGCCGTAGCCGTAACAGATGTGCACGGCGGTGGTGCATTTCAGTCCGTCGATAGCGCGATGCAGCGCCTCGATGCCCCAGCCCGACACTTCGCCCATGAACACGTTGAACGCCGGTTCGTCGAACTGGATGACGTCGACGCCGTCGGCTTCGAGCGCGCAGGCTTCCTGATTGAGTAGTCCGGCGAAAGCCATCGCCATCTTCACTTTGTCGCCGTAGTGCTCGTCGGCGACGGTGTCGGAAATCGTCATCGGCCCCGGCAGCGTAATCTTCAACTTGCGCTGGGTGTGGGCGCGGGCGGCGCGCGCCTCGGTCTGATGCACGCGGCCTTTGAGTTTCAGTTCGCCGCGCACGACCGGCACCATGGCTTTGTAGCGGTCGCCGCGAATGCCCATCTCGACCTTGTGCGAGAAGTCGATGGCGTCGACGAATTCCAAGAAACCGTGAACGAAATGCTGGCGCGACTGTTCGCCGTCCCCGACGATGTCGATGCCGGCGTCTTCCTGCAGTTTGATCGCGAGCAAGGTGGCGTCGAGTTTGCCTTGCGCGAGATCGGCGCCTTGCAGCCGCCATTGCGGCCATAGCTTATCGGGCTCGGCGAGCCATGACGGTTTCGGCAGGCTGCCGGCGATGGTCGTTGGAAACAACATAGTGTGGCCCGGTCAGGTCGGAGGCAGTTGGTGGCGCGGGTTCGACGCAGCCCATTCCGGCGGCTTCCAATTATAGAGCCAGTCGTAGCGCCTGCGCAGTCTTTCTCCGCCCATCGCTTTCATGACGAGATTGCGGACCAGCGCCTCCGGCCCACTCTTGCCGTAGATATTGGCCTGGCGGGCCGAGGCCTTCTGCGCCCGTACGGTGCGGTGGCGGCGGGCGCCTTCGTAGGCGCGCAGGGCGTCCACCGGATCGTCGATATATTTGCCGAGCATGGCAGCGACTGTAGCCGCATCTTCGATCGCCATGCCCGCGCCTTGCGCCAGAAACGGCAGCATCGGGTGGGCGGCGTCCCCAATCAGCGTCACCGGCCCAACGCCGCCTTTGAACGGCGCGTCGCGTTCGTACAGCGCCCACTTCAGCCATTGGTTCGGAATTGCGATCAGGTCGCGCACTTTGTCGGCCCAGGTCCAGCGCGCGAAATGGCGCAGGATTTCCTCGCGGCTGCCTTCGGCCGACCAGCCGGTCTCGTTCCATTCGTCATGCACGATGGCGACGACGTTGATGAGGCGGCCGCCTTTCACCGGATAATGCACGAGGTGCGCGTCTGACCCGAGCCACAGATGCACAAAGGGCGCGCGGAATTCTTCAGACAGATTGGCCGCCGGGATCAGCGCGCGCCAGGCGGTACGGTGGCGAAAGCTCGGCTTGTTCTGACGCTTGAGGTGCGCGGCGACGCTCGACCAGATGCCGTCGGCGCCGATCAGCGCGACGCCGCGTTCGTCGATCATCTGGCGGCCATTGCGGCCTTGCACGGTGACGCCGTTGCCGTGCGCGACGAAGTCTTCGAGCTTGGTGCCGAGCCGGAGGTTGATGTCGATGGTGGTTTTGGCGGCAGCGGCGAGTGCCGCTTGTAAGTCGCCGCGATGGACGGTCCAGAACGGCGCGCCGTAGCGTCGCTCGGCGTCGGCGAGTGGAATGCGCACGATCTCGCGGCCGGAGCCGCCGGACATCACGCGCACGGCGTGCGGCGCGATCACCGCCGGGGCCAGGAGATCGCGCAGGCCGAGATCGATCAGCACGCGGGTGGCGTTGGGCGAGAGCTGGATGCCGGCGCCGGCCTCTTCGAGCCGCGCCGCCTGTTCGAGCACGGTGACGCGCAATCCGGCGCGCGAGAGCGCCAGCGCTGCCGTCAGCCCGCCAATGCCGGCGCCGGCGACGATGACATGACGCGCGGTCGCCAAGGCTCAAAGCTCCAAGAAAAGAGTCAGGCGGCGGCCGTCAGCGGCAGCGCGCATTCCGGCGGCTTGGCCGCGTGCGAATTCAGCGACGGGTCGAGCCGGTAAAGGGTCGAGCAGTACGGGCAGATGATCTCGTTGGCGTCGCCCATGTCGAGGAACACATGCGGATGATCGAACGGCGGGGTGGCGCCGACACACATGAATTCGTGGGCGCCGATCTCGATCACTGGCACGCCCGGATCGTTGTGGAAATGGGGGACGACGTGTTCCGCCATGGGAAGTCCTCTTTAGCGCGGCTTAAGGCAATTTGTCGGCGCACCATAGCGAGGTGCTTTCGGGATGTCACCGTTCGTAAACCCTGCGCCGAGCGGTCATGGAACGGCCTTGAATTGATGGCGTTTTCATTGCACGGCGGTTATCCCCAAGTAATGATCAAGCGACGATAACCGCTGATTCTTTGTGAACGGGCAGCATGCGGGACGCGCTAGGATTCGCACCACCGGGCCAGATCGTTGTCGTGCGCCGCCGGCGTATCGCGCCGGCGTTGCTCGCGGCCGCGCTGCTGGCGGCGGCGGCGAGCTACGTGGTGCCGCGCGGGCTCGATGCCAATACGCAACTCGCCATCGAGGACGACCCGTCGCAGATCGCGTCGCGCGCGCTCGACGAGAAATTCGACGCCACGCTGGCGCAACGCGAAATCGAGGCGGCGCTCGCGGCCAAGGACGCCGATCTGGCGCAGAGCTTCGTCATACTCGCCAACGAGCGCAAGGTCGCGATCGAGCCGGCGCTGACCGAGAAAGTGAACGTCGCGGTGGTGGAAGCGGCGACCACGCGCTACGCCGCCGAAAGTTTCGCGATGGGTCTGGTCACCGGCGAGCCCAACGACATGGCCGGGCTTGCCGGCACCACGCTCGGCGATCTGTTCGTGTTCGGCGACATTCGCGACGCGGTGCGCGAGGGCACGCGCATGGCGAACGGGCAGCAGGCCGACGAACTGGTGCTGGGCCTGGCGTGCGTCGGCCTTGCGATCACCGCCGGCACTTATGCGACGCTGGGCGCCGCCGCGCCGGCGCGTATCGGGCTGTCGGTGGCCAAAGCCGCGCGCAAGACCGGGCAGTTGAGCGCCGATTTGGCTGCCAGCATGGGCCGCATGTTACGCGGCGTCGTCGACTGGGGCCGGATCAAGACCGTGGTCGCCGGTGCGTCGATCACCGAGCCCGGGCTGGCGATCCGCGGCATCCGCGAGGCGGTCAAGGTCGAGCGCGCGGGCGGCTTGGTGCATCTGGCGCGCGACGTCGGCCGCGTGCAGTCCAAGGCCGGCACGCAGGCCGCGCTCGACGGCCTCAAAATCGCCGAGAGCCCGCGCGAGATGGCGCGCGTCGCCAAGCTCGCCGAGAAGGAAGGTGGCAAGACCCGCGCTATGCTCAAGACGGTCGGGCGCGGCGCCATCGCGCTGACGCTCGCCACGTTCGATCTCGGCATGTGGATATTGGGCGCTCTGTTCACGGCGTTTGCCTTCGTGTCGTCGCTCAAGAGCGCGACCGAACGCGGCACGCAGCGTTTTATTAATTTTCGCAAGCGGCGGCGGCTTGAGCGCTATGCAGCATTGACCGCGCGCGTGTAGAACGATCTTCATGGCAAGTTTCAAGAACGGCACTGTCGAAATCGCGTATCTCGACGAAGGCGCAGAAAATCCCAATGCTGAGCCGATCGTGCTGGTGCACGGCTTCGCCTCGACCAAGGAAGTGAACTGGGTCAATCCGAGTTGGGTGACGACGCTGACGCGCGCCGGACGCCGCGTGATCGCGCTCGACGATCGCGGCCATGGCGGATCGAGTAAACTCTACGATCCGGCCGAGTATCACAGTGCCAAGATGGCGGGCGATGTCGCAGCGCTCATGGATCATCTCAACATCGAACGCGCCGACGTCATGGGCTACTCGATGGGCGCGCGCATCACGGCGTTCCTCGCGGTCGAACATCCGGCACGCGTGCGCTCGGCGATTCTCGGCGGCCTCGGTATCAGACTGGTCGACGGC
>JANMSZ010000311.1:0-18914 GCA_031389925.1 Hyphomicrobiales bacterium
TGCATTTCCTCCGGTTGTTTTTGCAGTCGTTATCACGAACAGTTCTAGCGCAGATTTATTCCGCCCGCATCAGGCTCCTTCGGCCTGCTCATAGCCTTTGATCACCTCGCTCTTGAGCGTCTGCCATATTTCGCGGTGCAACTGATGGAAGGCGGCATCGAGCTTGACCTCGGAGATGTCGCGCGGCCGCGCCAGTTTCACGGTCCAGTCGCCGATGATCCGCGCCGCCGGCCCCGCCGACATAATGACGACGCGGTCGGACAGCGCGATCGCCTCTTCCAGATCGTGGGTGACGAACAGCACCGCCTTGCGGTCGGCGTTCCACAGATTGAGCAACAGATTGCCCATGATCTGGCGCGTTTGTGCGTCGAGCGGGCCGAACGGCTCGTCCATCAGCAGGATTTTCGGATCGCGGATCAAAACCTGCGCCAGACCGACGCGCTTGCGCTGGCCGCCGGACAGCATGTGCGGATATCGGTCGCCGAACGAGCCGAGGCCGACGCGGGTGAGCCAGGTCTTGGCGCGTGCGCGCGCTTCCGGCGAAGGCACCCCCGCCGTCTCAAGCCCAATCGCGACGTTCTCCAGCGCGGTCTTCCACGGAAACAGCGCGTCGGCTTGAAACAGATAGCCGGCCTGCCGGTTGAGGCCGGACAGCGGCGCACCGAAAATCTCGGCGCGGCCCACAGCGGGCGCCTGCAGGCCGGCGGTGACATTGAGAAGCGTCGACTTGCCGCAGCCGGTCGGCCCGACAATGGCGACGAATTCGCCGTCGGCGACGTTCAGCGTGGCGCGCTCGACCGCGGTGTAGACGCCGCCGTCGGCCAGCCGGAACACGACCGAGACGCCGTCGAGCGCAACGGCGGCCTGTCCAGCCTCGTTTTTCGGCGCGGTATTGAGCGCGCTGGCCGCCATATGGCTGGGTCCCCCGGTTTGCGACCGCAAGCTAACCGCTTGTCCGGCCATTGCAAACCCGGGCCTTGCTGCCATCATCGCCGCGATGACCCTCGACACACGTCTTGCAGAGGCCTTTGCGCGGCTGCCCGATTACCTCGGCAGCCACGTGCTGGTGAGCCTCACCGCGCTGGCACTGGGTCTCGGCATCAGCCTGCCGCTGGCGGTGCTGAGCGTGCGCCGCCCGCTGCTGCGCGGCGCCCTGTTGGGCATGGCCAGCGTGGTGCAGACCATTCCGGGCCTCGCCCTGCTGGCGCTGTTCTACCCGCTGCTGCTGGCGCTCGCCGCGGTGTCGGAGCGTGTGTTCGGCAAGGGCTTCTCCGCACTGGGCTTCCTGCCCTCGGTGCTGGCGCTGGCGCTCTATTCGATGCTGCCGGTGCTGCGCAATACGGTCGCCGGGCTCGACGGCGTCGACAAGCGGCTGCGAGAGGCCGCGCGCATCGTCGGCGTGACGCCTTGGCGCATGTTGATCGACATCGAATTGCCGCTGGCGCTGCCAATCATCATGGCCGGCATCCGCACATCCGCGGTCTGGGTCATCGGCACGGCGACGCTGGCGACGCCTATCGGCCAGACGAGCCTCGGTAATTACATTTTCACCGGATTGCAAACTCAGAACTGGGTGCTGGTGGCGTTCGGCTGCGTCGCCGCCGCGGTGCTGGCGCTCGCGGTCGATCAATTGCTGGCGCTGATACAGTCCGGCGTCACCCATCGTAAGCGAATTCGCGTCGCGCTGGGCGCCATCGGCCTTGTGGCGGTGACGCTTGGCGCGCTGATCCCCGGCCAGATGCGCGCCACGGCGACCTACGTAATCGGCGCCAAGACCTTCACCGAACAATATGTGCTGGCGGCGCTGATCGAGCAGCGATTGAACGCAAGCGGCCTCACCGCCTCTCGGCGGCCAGGGCTGGGCTCCAATGTGCTGTTCGATGCGCTGGCGTCAAACGAGGTCGATATCGCGGTCGACTACTCCGGCACGCTGTGGACCAATCGTATGCAGCGCAGCGACGTCAAGCCCCGCGCCGAAGTGTTGAGCGAATTGTCGCGCTGGCTTGAGACCACGCACGGCATTCGCATGCTGGGCGGGCTCGGCTTCGAGAACGCCTACGCGCTGGCGATGTCACGCAAGAAAGCCGAAGCGCTCGGCATCCGCTCGATTGCCGATCTGGCGCGCCATTCAACTGAACTCACCATCGCCGGCGACTATGAATTCTTCGCGCGGCCGGAATGGAAGGCGATCGAGCAGGCCTATGGCCTGCAATTTCGCGCGCAACGGCAGATGCAGCCGGAGTTCATGTATCCGGCAGCGGCTCACGGCGAACTCGATGTCATCTCCGCATTTTCCAGCGAAGGGCTGATCGCCCGGCACGATCTAATCGTGCTTGTCGACAACAAGCACGTGATGCCGCCCTATGACGCCATATTGCTGGTCTCGCATCGGCGCGCCGACGACCGCAAGCTGATCGATGCACTCAAGCCGCTAGTCGAAAAAATAGACCTCGCCACCATGCAAGCGGCAAACTTGCGCGCCACATCGGGCGGCGCCAGCGCGTCGCCGGACGATACGGCGACGTGGCTCTGGCAATCCGTTAGGCTACGCTAACAATATAGCGATTGGACCATTACAGCCTGAAATTGACCCGTGCCATAAGCATGCTGATTTTTGGGACGACATCACTTCGATTACCCGCGCCAAACGACTCACCATGACGCTGGCTACCCAAATCGATGTAACGATATTCGATGCCGAACGATACTTTCGGAGTAAAAGCATATTCGCCACCGAGGCCAACATTCCATCCGTTGTGCCAACGCTTGTCGGGGATCACAGCCGCGCCAGTCGCAATGACAATAGCATCTGTCTTTACCTGCGCGCCGGCGTACCCACCGAGCCCGTAAAGCAACCACGGTCCGTTCGCCCATCCGAGGCGCGCGTCAACCATGACGAGCCAATCGACATTGGTTACACGGCAGGTAACAAGAATTGGATTACAACTTGCCGCGCCGGGGGCGGCATTGCCACTTCCCTTTAATCCTGTCGCGCCCAAGGATGCTTCGACTCCGTATACAATATTGCCGTTTTGGAACAGATACCCAATCTGGCCACCACCAACGACACCGGTCGTCCTGGGCGAGAGATCGCTTCCCCCGAAGTCCACGAAGTGCATATCGGTTTTGCCCCATCCGTAGCCAGCGTTGGCGCCGAAATAGAAGCCTGACCAATTGGACTGAAAACTAACCGGCGGCTGCGCTTTTGTGGGAATTTTCGACAAATCGGCCGCTGATGACGATCCGATCATGAATAACGGCGCCAGCAGCGTGAGCATACCGCCAACTGACCAGCGCAGATTAAGGTCCCCTAACGTCATTCGCCCCCGACCAATTTTCCTGGCATCGCACGCGACACCAAAATATTCTGTTCCAATATAGCCGGATATCCGGCAACCATGGGACCTTATTAAATGGTAATTACACAAACAATCACATAAATAACAATTACATAAACAGTTATATTTTTGCCACTTTGGTTGTTTCAACTAGAACCATATGACAAAAAATATTGACTATTCAATAACTTACTCTTGCTAAATACGGCAATGATCTCATAATTTCTATCGGGCTGTCTGAACCGGTCGACGCAGCATCTAATTCCGGTCTTCCTTGCCCTCAAGTTCTTCCGCGCGGCTTTTGGTCATGCGGTAGGTGCAGTCGGCAGCTTCGACGCGCGCGATCGCCCCCTCGCCCAGCCAGTAATACAGGCAGTTGGCGTCGCGATATTGGATCCACAGCCGCTGCGCGGCGCGCAACTGCTCGCGTTGCTTCGGCGCGGCATCCTTCATGGTCGCCTGATAGGCGGCGGTCATGCGCTTGTCCCAAAAAGTGGTCTTGGCCTTGATACACTCGACCATTTCATAGGTGCTGCCGTCACAGGTGGCCTCGGGATTGCCCGGGTCACCCGCAAATGCAGAAACGGCCGCCCACTTGGGCGGCCGTTGCATTGTAACGATACGCAACACGATTAGTTCTTCGCCTTATCGACCATCGCGCGTTCCTTGATCCACGGCATCATCTCGCGCAGCTTGGCGCCGACCTGCTCGATCGAGTGCTCGGCGAGCTTGGCGCGCGTCGCCTTGAACGAGGTCTGGTTGACCTTGTTCTCAAGCATCCAGTCGCGCGTGAACTTGCCGGACTGAATGTCGTTGAGCACGCGCTTCATCTCGGCCTTGGTCTCGGCGGTGATGATGCGCGGGCCGGTGACGTATTCGCCGTACTCGGCGGTGTTCGAGATCGAGTAGTTCATGTTGGCGATGCCGCCTTCGTAGATCAGGTCCACGATCAGCTTCACCTCGTGCAGGCATTCGAAGTACGCCATTTCCGGCGCGTAGCCGGCTTCGCACAGCGTCTCGTAACCGGCCTTGATCAGTTCGACCAGGCCGCCGCACAGCACGGCCTGTTCGCCGAACAGATCGGTCTCGCACTCTTCCTTGAACGAGGTCTCGATGATGCCGGCGCGGCCGCCGCCGATCGCCGAGGCATAAGACAGGCCGAGGTCATGCGCGTTGCCCGAGGCGTCCTTATGGATCGCGATCAAGCACGGCACGCCGGCGCCACGCGCGTATTCCGAACGCACGGTGTGGCCCGGGCCCTTCGGCGCGATCATCAACACGTCGAGATCGGGACGCGGATCGATCAGGTTGAAGTGCACGTTGAGGCCGTGGGCGAACAACAACGCCGCACCCTGCTTCATGTTGCCGGCAAGCGACTCGCGATAGATGTCGCCCTGCAATTCGTCGGGGGTGAGCATCATCATCACGTCGGCCCACTTGGCGGCTTCCGCCACTTCCATGGTCTTGAAGCCCGAGCCCTCGGCCTTCTTGATGCCCTGCGAGCCCTTGCGCAGCGCGATCACGACGTCCTTGACGCCCGAGTCGCGCATGTTGAGCGCATGGGCGTGGCCCTGGCTGCCATAGCCGATGACGGCGACCTTTTTGCCCTTGATCAGGTTCAGGTCGGCGTCGCGATCGTAATAAACACGCATGAGACTTGGTCCTCGGTTAGCCTAGTATTCGTTGGTTTAAACCCCGGCATTGCTGCCGCGGTGCTTCTAGGTCGCCGCGCGGGCCGGGGCAAGTCCCCGCCCCCCGTTTCGGTCAGTTCTCGCCGCGCTGGCGCTTGATCTGGCGCCGCCCGGCGTAGAGAAACCCGAAGCCGACCAGGACGCTGCCGTATTTGATCAATTCGGGCATCTGCGAACCTTGTTCGAAGCAATGGGTGCTCTGCCCGACGCCGACGCAGCGTTGCGACCCGATATCCTGGGCCTTGACGAAAACGCCGAAGAACAGAAACGGGATCGCCAGAAGGGTCAGCAGCATCTCACATGCCTTCCGGACCGCGGGCGATCGCCGCGATGCCCGTACGCGACACCTCGACCAGCCCGAGCGGCAGCATCAGCGCGATGAACTGCTCGATCTTGTCGCTCTTGCCGGTGATCTCGAACACGAAGCTCTCGGTCGAGGCGTCGATGACGCGGGCGCGGAAGGCATCCGCCAGCCGCAGCGCCTCGACCCGGTTGTCGCCGGTGCCCCTGACCTTGACCATCGCCAGTTCGCGCTCGATCGAATTGCCGGCCAGCGTCATATCGACGACGCGGTGCACCGGGATCAGGCGGTCGAGCTGGTTCTTGATCTGCTCGATCACCATCGGCGTACCGGTGGTGACGACGGTAATAAGCGAACGGTGCTTGGCGTGCTCGGTCTCCGACACCGTCAGCGACTCGATATTGTAGCCGCGGCCGGAGAACAGACCGATGACGCGCGCCAGCACGCCGGGTTCGTTGTCGACCAGCACCGAGAGCGTGTGGCTCTCCGCCTTTTGCGCCGTGGGCGCCGCCGGATAATGACTCGTGGTGGGGGCGTTCATGAGAGTTCGATCCGATTAGGTTGAATCATAATTTGTTTTGTTTGCGCATGATCTTGCCCGAAAACCGGTTCCCACTTTTCGGGATCATGCGCTAGACCAACATCTTTCCTTCTTCGGTGATCGCGCTGTCGAGAGTTTCAGCGGCGTCGCCGAGGATCATTTCATTGTGCGCGCGCCCCGACGGAATCATCGGGAAGCAGTTTTCCTTCTGGTCGACCACGCAGTCGAAAATCACCGGCCTGTCGATGTCGATCATCTCCTTGATCTTGCCATCGAGATCGCCCGGCTTCTCGCAGCGGATACCGACCGCGTGCATCGCTTCGGCCAGCTTGACGAAATCCGGCAGCGCTTCGGAATAGCTCTGCGAATAGCGCCCGCCGTGCAGCAATTCCTGCCACTGCCGCACCATGCCCATATAGCTGTTGTTCAAGATGAAAATCTTGATCGGCAGCCGGTACTGAACGGCTGTCGAAATCTCCTGCATGGTCATCTGCACGCTAGCCTCGCCGGCGATGTCGATCACCAGCGAGTCGGGATGCGCGAGCTGCACGCCGACCGAGGCCGGCAGGCCGTAGCCCATGGTGCCCAGCCCGCCCGAGGTCATCCAGCGGTTCGGTTCCTGGAAGCCGTAAAACTGCGCCGCCCACATCTGATGCTGGCCGACTTCGGTCGTGATGTAGGTGTCGCGATCCTTGGTCAGCGCGTAGAGCCGCTCGATAGCGTATTGCGGCTTGATCACATCCTTGGACTGGCGATAGGCGAGCGACTTGCGGGCCCGCCACTTCTCGATCTGTTTCCACCAGTCGGTATGCGCCCGCTTCTCGGGCTTTGCCTTGTGCTCGCGCCACAGCTTGAGCATGTCCTGCAGGACATTGGCGCAATCGCCGATGATCGGCACGTCGACCTTGACGTTCTTGTTGATCGAGGATGCATCGATATCGACGTGAATCTTCTTCGAGCCCGGCGAGAATGCGTCGAGCCTGCCGGTGATGCGGTCGTCGAAGCGTGCGCCGATGCAGACCATGACGTCGCAGTCGTGCATCGCCATGTTGGCTTCGAGCGTGCCGTGCATGCCGAGCATGCCCATCCACTGCGGGTCGGCGGCCGGAAAGGCGCCGAGCCCCATCAGCGTCGAGGTGATCGGGAAGCCGGTGAGCTTGACCAGTTCGGTCAGCAGCTTGCTCGCTGCGGGACCGGAATTGATGACGCCGCCGCCGGTGTAGAACAGCGGGCGCTTGGCATGCACCATCAGGTCGACCGCGCGCGTGATCTGCGCGATGTCGCCCTTGACCCGCGGCTTATAGCCGGTGTGCGGGAATTCGGTCGGCACCGAATACATGCCCTTGGCGAACTGGATGTCCTTCGGGATGTCGATCACGACGGGGCCGGGCCGGCCGCTCGACGCGATGTGGAACGCCTCGTGCAGCACGCGCGGCAGATCCTCGATGCGTTTGACCAGATAGTTGTGCTTGGTGCACGGCCGCGTGATGCCGACGGTGTCGGCTTCCTGGAACGCGTCGTTGCCGATCAGATGCGTCGGCACCTGTCCGGTGATGCAGACGAGCGGGATCGAGTCGCACAGCGCGTCGGCGAGGCCCGTCACCGCATTGGTGGCGCCAGGGCCGGAGGTCACCAGGATGCAGCCGACCTTGCCGGTCGAGCGCGCATAGCCTTCGGCCGCGTGCACCGCGCCCTGTTCATGACGGACGAGCACGTGTTGGACCTGGTTCTGCGCGAAGATCGCGTCATAGATCGGCAGCACCGCGCCGCCCGGATAGCCGAACAGATGCTTCACGCCCTGGTCGGCCATCGCCTGGATCACCATTTCGGCGCCGGTCATTTCGCGTTCCATGCTCGTCTTCCTTGGTCGTCGTGTTTTGTCTTGCTCATTTTGCGCATGATCTTGTCCGAAAACCGGTTCCCACTTTTTGGATCATGCGCGCCCAATAAAAAAGGCCCGCGAAGGGCCATGTCCGGACGCTTCCCTGGGGAGCCCTGTCAGGGCTACCGAGGCTGCGTCCGAACTCTTACTACGGTAATAATATTGCGCAT
This sequence comes from Hyphomicrobiales bacterium, assembly GCA_031389925.1. Lineage (GTDB taxonomy): Bacteria > Pseudomonadota > Alphaproteobacteria > Rhizobiales > Xanthobacteraceae > Pseudolabrys. Next base: position 7,924 of record JANMSZ010000311.1, read on the forward strand.
CGCTGTGTCCAACCGCACTTTCATTGCGCGGATTTATAGTGCTGGCGGCCACGGCGGTCAAGCAGATTTATCCGCCGGAAATGGCGCTCCGCTTGAGGTTTTAGCGGTCCCCGCGGCGGTTAGCTAGGCCGCAGCACGCGCCCGCGGCAATGCCGGACGTTTGGCAGCCCGCTGGCGCGGAGCGGCGGCTGGGGCAGCGTCCTCGCCCTGCGCGGCGTCGATCTGGAAGAACGCGACCTGGTCGTCCATCGCCTTGGCCTGATGCTCCAGGGTCTTGGCCGTGGCCGCGTTTTCCTCGACCAAAGCCGAGTTCTGCTGGGTGACGTCGTCCATCTGCGTCAGCGCCTTGTTGATCTCGTCGAGCCCGGTCGCCTGCTCGGAACTGGCCGATGCAATGTCAGCCACGATACCGGCGACCTGCTTGATCGAGTCGACGATCTCGGTCAGCGCCGAACCCGCACGATTGACGAGATCGACGCCGTCCTTGACCTGAGCGTTGCTGTTGGTGATCAGATCCTTGATGTCCTTGGCGGCCTGCGACGAGCGCTGCGCCAAGCTACGCACTTCGGACGCAACCACGGCGAATCCCCGGCCAGCTTCGCCGGCTCGCGCCGCTTCCACCGCCGCATTGAGCGCCAGCAGATTGGTCTGGCGGGCGATCTCGTCGATGACGCCGATAATGTCGGAAATCTTGCGCGACGAATCCTCGATCTTCGCCATGGCTTCCACCGCCTTGGCGACCACCTGACCGCCGCGATCGGCGACGTCCCTGGTGGCGTTGGCCGATTGGCTGGCGTGCTGGGCATTCTCCGCGTTCTTCTTCACCGTCGCTGAAATCTCCTCCATCGACGCCGAGGTTTCTTCCAGGCTAGCCGCCTGCTCCTCGGTACGCTGGGACAGATCGGTGGTGCTGGTCGATATCTCGGCGGAGGCATTTGTGACCTCGCGCGCCGAGGTCTTGATGTTGCCGATGGTCGAGCGGACCTGCGCCACCATTTCGTTCACGGATGAAACGATTTGGCCGATCTCGTCCTCGCGGCTTGTGTTCGGCAGCGAGGCATTGAAGTCACCGCTCGCGATCCGCACCATCGCGTCGCGCACCGTCAGCAGCGGACTGGTGATGCGGCGGCCAACCACGAGCATCAACGTGACGCTGACCAGCAGGGCAAAGGCGAGCAAGCCGAGTTGCAGAAGCAAATTGCGCTGGGCGCGCGCATTTTGGTCGACCGCATAGCTTTTCGCCGTGTCCAGCGCGATTTCGGCGACTCGCAGAAGCATGCCTTGCTTTTCGCGCGAGCGCGGACCCCAGACGGCGGGATCGATATTGGCTTTCTCGCCCGCGGCCGCGCTCTTCAAGATGCGGAGCTGATTGCCGGTATGCTCCGGGCCTAACGCGTTATTCCTGGCCAACTGCAAGGCGTCCGTGAAACTCCCGGGCAGTGGCAACCCGACGGCAAACCCCTCGATTGCAGTCAAAGCAGCCTTTGCAAGTGCGCTATCAACCATGTACTGAGTCACGACTTCGGGCGGGACGGCTAGACCATTGATGCTATTGGTGACGAGGACCGCGGCGTCGCCCGACTTCTCCCGCATGGTCCACCCTAATTCTTTGAACTGCATGAGCTGGTCGACGTAGGCATCTTGCAGCTTCAACTGCTGAGCCAGTTGGCCCGACAGCCGTCCAACTTGATCGATGGTCGCGCTCGTCAGCTTGGAATACTCGTCGGCCAGGCCGGCGCGGCGCTGCGCCTTTGGCTGCGATAGGGCCGATGCCGTTTCCTGTTGGAGAGCGCTGAGCTTGCGCACAGTCTGCTCGAGATCGGCGACCGCCGTACTGCCGGCTGGGAGTTCGACCAGCTTCAGGGCCTTCAATGCGCCTTCGAAGGCCGCAGCTTCAGCGGCCCGCAAGGCTTGCACGGCGGGGCTTACGCCGCCCGCCTTTTCGTTGTTCAGGTCACGAAATGACGACGCACGATCGAACCGCAGATTGTGCTGCGCGGCGAACAGGTGGATCGACGCCTCGGCATTGTTGACTATTTTACTCGTGGCCTTCAACCGGCTCCAGGACTCCCATGCGCCGAGAGCAAGCAGCACGACAACTGCCGCCGCCGACATCCCGATTGCCGATTTTAGAGTCGCGTTGACCGTAATTCGATTGAACATTTCCATTCCGATGCTTTTACGCGCCACGAGCTACTGGTTCAGGCGGCTGCCGCCGACGTGCGTGCCGTTGCAGTTGGCCTGCGCTTGGCAGCCGGCCGGCGCGGAGCGGCTGCCGGAGCAGCGTCCTCGCCCTGCGCGGCGTCGATCTGGAAGAACGCGACCTGGTCGTCCATCGCCTTGGCCTGATGCTCCAGGGTCTTGGCCGTGGCGGCGTTCTCCTCGACCAAAGCCGAGTTCTGCTGGGTGACGTCGTCCATCTGCGTCAGCGCCTTGTTGATCTGATCGAGGCCCGTCGCCTGCTCGGCACTGGCCGAGGCGATGTCGGTCACGATGTCGGCGACCTGCTTGATGGACTCGACGATCTCGGTCAGCGCCGAACCGGCGCGGTTGACGAGATCGACCCCGTCCTTGACCTGGCCGTTGCTGTTGGTGATCAGGTCCTTGATGTCCTTGGCCGCCTGCGAGGAACGCTGCGCCAGGCTGCGGACTTCGGAGGCGACGACGGCAAAGCCGCGACCTGCATCGCCGGCGCGCGCGGCTTCCACCGCCGCATTGAGCGCGAGCAGGTTGGTCTGGCGCGCAATCTCGTCGATGACGCCGATAATGTCGGAAATCTTGCGCGACGAATCCTCGATCTTCGCCATGGCTTCGACCGCCTTGGCGACGACCGCGCCGCCACGATCGGCGACTTCACGGGTCGCGACGGCGGACTGGCTGGCGTGCTGGGCGTTCTCCGCGTTCTTCTTCACCGTTGCTGAAATCTCTTCCATCGATGCCGAGGTTTGCTCCAGGCTCGCGGCCTGCTCCTCGGTGCGTTGCGAGAGATCGGTGGTACTGGTCGAGATTTCGGCGGAGGCATTGGTGACCTCGCGCGCGGACGCCTTGATATTGCCGATGGTCGAGCGGACCTGCGTCGCCATCTGACCAGCCGCATCAGCAATGCGTCCGAATTCATCGTTATGACGCAAGTCTTCCAGCGTAATGTTGAAGTCGCCGGTTGCGACCTTGAGCATCTCGTGCTCGATCTGCCGCAGTGGCGAGATCACGCGGCTTGAGACGACCCCTACCATCACAAGACTGAGGACGAGCGCCGCCGCCAGCAAGCCGAGCTGGGTCCACGTTTTCCACAAAGCGCTCGCGTGCTGGTTCGCCGCGTAGTTCTTGGCAGTGTCCAATGCACCCTCGGCAACGCCCAGCAGCGACGAGAGCTTTGCCACCGACATGACCGACCAGTCCGAAGGCGCGATCGCGACCTTTTCGCCGGCAATCAAAGCCTTCAGGGTCTTCATCCGCAGTTCGGAATACTCACGGCCGAGAAACTCCTGACGGCCCTTTTCAATGGCCGCCGCGAGGTTTGGCGGCACGGCAATACCGGCGGCAATATCCTCCAACGCGGCCCAGGCGGTCTCAAGCCTGCTCACATGCGCGGTGTATTTGAGCATAACGTCGGCCGGCAGCGGCTGTCCGCCGAGCGTATTGGAAATGAGAAGCGAGGTATCGCCGGCGGCGTTACGCGCGACCCAAGCCAACTGCTTTATCTCCAGCAGCTTGTCGATATACGAATCCTCGAGCGACACCGACCTCGTCATCTGCGACGACGTCTTGTCGAGGATCGCCATGAGGCTGCTGGTCTCGGAACCGAATTCTTGCGCCAGCCCTGCCCGGCGCGCCGCCTTCGGCTGCATGAAGGCCGCCGCCGATTCCTGCTGCATCGCCGTCAGCTTCGTGATCGCTTGGCCAAGACCGGCGATCGCTTCCTGCCGTCCCGCAAATTCCGTACGGTCGAGCGCGGCCAGGCCCGCCTTGAGCGCCGGCATCTCAGCCTCGCGGACTTGCTTCAACTGCGGAAGCATCGCGGTGCGCTGACCGTCGTAAGACAATTCGCGAAGCGTCGAGGCGCGGTCGACGCGAAGATTGTGCAGGGCCTTGAAGAGAAAGGCGGAAGCGTCGGCGACATGCGCGATGCGATTTGTCGCCGCCAGCCGGTTCCATGAATCCCAGGCGCCAAACGCCAGCAGGAGCATGACCGATACTGCCAACATTCCGATGACAGATTTGAGAATTACGTTTACCGACAGCCGATTGATCACCGTAAGTCTCCGAATTTGGTCGAAATGAAGATTAACGCGGTAAGCCGGCGGCTCACCCGGTCTCTCGGGTTAGAATTCTTTCCAGTCAGGCTCGTTCTTAACGGCGGTGGCGCGCGCGGCGTGGATACGCACGACCGGTGCGGCACCGTTGCCGCCGGCGGCACGCTTAGGGGACGCAACCGGATTCTGTCGCGGCGCCCGCGAAGCGACAGCCTTCAGCTTAGGCTTCTCGACCGTCTCCCTGGCATACGGCGCGTCTTGCACCGCGGCGGCGGCATCGATCTGGAAGAACGCGACCTGATGGTCCATCGACTTGGCCTGCTCCTCGAGGGTGCGGGCCGTGGCCGCGTTTTCCTCGACCATCGCCGAATTGCGCTGCGTCGCCTCGTCCATTTGCGTCAGCGCCTTGTTGATCTCATCCAGCCCCGACGCCTGCTCGGCGCTGGCCGAGGCGATGCCGGACACGATGTCGCCAACACTGCGGATCGATTCGACGATTTCGTTGAGCGCGGCGCCGGCGCGGTTGACGAGCTCGACACCCTCTTTCACCTGACTGCCGCTGTTGGTGATCAATTGCGCGATATCCTTGGCCGCTTGCGAGGAACGCTGCGCCAGGCTGCGCACTTCCGAGGCGACGACGGCAAAGCCGCGGCCGGCATCGCCGGCGCGGGCGGCTTCCACCGCCGCGTTCAACGCCAGCAAATTGGTCTGGCGCGCGATTTCGTCGATCACGCCGATAATGTCGGAGATCTTGCGCGAGGAATCCTCAATACGCGCCATGGCCTCGACCGCCTTGTGGGCGACTTCGCCGCCGCGGTCGGCGACCTCGCGGGTTGCCATCGCGGATTGCGTCGCGTGCTGCGCGCTGTCGGCGTTCTTGCGCACGGTGGCGGAGATCTGCTGCATGGCCGAGGTGGTTTCCTCCAGGCCGGCCGCCTGTTCCTCGGTGCGCTGCGACAAATCGGTGGTGGTGGTCGCTATCTCGGCGGAGGCGTTGGTCACTTCGCTCGCCGACGACTTGATCTCGGTCAAGGTCCGGCGAATCTGGTCGACCATCGTGCCGACCGACGTGACGATCAGCCCGACTTCATCCTGCCGCGTGATCTTCGGCACGCGCACGTTGAAGTCGCCGGCGGCGAGCTTAAGCATGACATCCTGGATCATCTTCAGCGGCGCGGTGACGCGGCGCGTGATGACCGTCATCATCGACACGGCCAAGGTCAAAGCGGCGCCCAACAGGCCGAGCTGCATGAACAGTTTCCATTGCGCGCTCGAACGCTGCTGCGCCGCATAGTCCTTGACCGTCTGCAGCGCGATGTCGGCGACGTTCAGAAGCGCCGTCAGCTTGGCGATCGAAGCCCGCACCCACTCGTCGAGCTTGATGTCGGGCTTTTCGCCGGCGACCACCATCCTCAGGACCCTGAGGCGGGTCGCGGAGATTTCGGCGCCGAAGAACTCCTCTTTGCCCTTGCGGACGGCCTCGGTGAATTGCGCCGGCAACGGCAACCCGGCAGAGAATTCTTCGATCGTCGTCCAAGCGCCTTCGGCGCGGCTCAAATTTCCGGCATATTTCATCAGAGCGTCCGGCGGCAGCGGCATCCCGGACATCGTGTTGGATATGATAACCGACGCGTCGCCCGCCGAATTGCGCGACAGCCAGGCCAATTGCTTCAATTGCATCATTTGACCGACGAAGGCGTCGTCGGTCTTTACCGCGGCGGCAAGTTGCGCCGATATCTTGTCGAGCAGCACCATCAGCGCGCTGAACTCTTCGTCGATCTCTTTGGCGAGACCGGCGCGCCGCGCCGCTTTCGGTTGCGACAATGCCGTCACGGATTCCTGATGCAACGCGGCCTGTCTGTTGATGGCCTTTTCGAGAACGGGCACGGCGTCTTGCGCCTCCGGAAGATCGACCTGGCGCAGCGCGATCAAGCCCGCTTTGAGGGCGGGCACTTCACGCTCGCGGAAACTACGAAGGTCCGCACTGATGCCGTTCTGCGCTTCGCCGAGCAGCGAGCGGACCGATGTGGAGCGGTCCAGGCGCAGGTTATGCAAAGCCGTAAAGAGGAAGGCCGAGGCATCAGCGACATTCGCGATGCGGTTTGCCACCGCGAGCTGGTTCCATGAACTCCAGGCGCCGAGCGCCAGAACGACCATGAGCGCGCCGGCCAACATTCCGATGGCCGATTTTAGAATTGCGTTGACCGTGACTCGATTGAACATGACTTCCCGAACCCTCTTGGCGCTGCGACCCGCGCGCCAAGATGGACAGAAATCCTGAAATGCCTATTTAAGAATGCCATACAGCGAATTTGCTGCGAAATTATATTGTTCTGGGTTAACAACCCGAACGAGGTCTCGAACGATCAGGCGGCCTCCGTCGACCATTGCGGGGCGGCGGGCCGCCGCGGTGACGGCTGCTTCGTCGCGCGCACAGGCGCCTCGTCAAGCTCGGACGCATCGATCCGGAAGTAGCCGACCTGATCGTCCATGCTTTGCGCCTGCTGCTCGAGCATCTTGGCAGTCGCCGCGTTTTCCTCGACCAGAGCCGAGTTCTGCTGGGTCACATTGTCCATCTGGGTCATGGCCTTGTTGATCTCGTCGATGCCGGTCGATTGCTCGGCGCTGGAGGCGGCGATGTCGGCGACAATGTCGGTGACGACCTTGATCGACTTGGTGATCTCGCCGAGCGCGGCGCCGGCCTGGTTGACGAGTTGAACGCCCTCCTGAACCTGGCCGGTGGAATTGGCAATCAGCGTCGCGATGTCCTTGGCCGCTTGCGACGAGCGCTGCGCCAGACTGCGGACTTCGGTTGCCACCACGGCGAAACCACGCCCGGCCTCGCCGGCTCTGGCTGCTTCCACCGCGGCGTTGAGCGCCAACAAATTGCTCTGACGCGCGATCTCATCGATTACCCCGATGATGTCGGCGACTTTGTGCGACGAATCCTCGATCCGTGCCATGGCTTCGATGGCCTTGGCGACAACCGCGCCGCTCCTGTCGGCAATGTCGCGCGTCTGCGCGGCCGATTGGCTGGCCTGCTGCGCGTTTTGGGAATTCTGCCGCACGATGGAGGAGATTTCCTCCATGGAAGCTGTAGTTTCCTCCAGGCTGGCGGCCTGTTCCTCGGTGCGCTGCGACAGATCGGTCGTGCTGGCAGAGATTTCCAGCGAGGCATTGGTCACTTCGCGCGCCGAAACCTTGATCTGCGCCAAGGCCGTGCGGACCTTGCCGGCCATCTCGTCGACGGCGACGGCGATCTGGCCGATCTCATCCTTGCGGTCGAGTCCAGGCACCGTGACGGCGAAATTGCCGCTGGCCAATTCGCCCAGCGGCTTGGTGAGGGCGCGCAAGGGCCGCGCCACCGTCAGCACCGAGAAGGCGATCGCGCCGACGAACAGAACCAAACAGGCCGTCAGAAGGCCGAGGCTCACCACGACATTCTGCCAGCCGGAACGCTTGAGTTCGGCGGTGTACAATTCGCTGGCTTGGCTCGCGCCGTTCATAACGTCCAGGATCGTGGCGAGCAACGGCGTCGTGGTTTCGACCCATTGCGAGATCGGTATCGGATAGTTGGCGCCCGCCGCCGAGCCGGCCTTCATCTGTTCGGCGAGCGGCTGGAATTTGCCGAAGTAGCCGGCCTTGACCGACTGTACGCCTTTGACAATGCCGTCATGGTCGTTTTCTTTGAGATTATTATCAAGCAGCCGCCACATCAGCGCGACCTGCGCCCGGATGGAGTTGATCGCCGACAGATTGTCCGCAGAGAGGGCGACCTTGGCCGACGACGCTTGCGAAATGGCCGCGCGTTCGCGCCCCGCCGTGTCGCGCATGTTCCAAGACAGAACGCGGATATTCGCCAGCCGCGACAATTCTGGGTCCAGGCCGCTGGTGTTGGCGAGCACGCCGTTCCACAATTTCTGCGCGGTCACGACGAAGGCCGACATCACCGCGTAGCTGTTCTTCACAACGTCGGCGTCTCGTTGCGGCGCGGCGAGCGCGATCGCGGCGTCGGATTTGTTGCGATAGGCCTCTATTTTTTCGCGCGCAGCGATGAATTCGGCGACCAGCGCGGATTTTCCGGTGAACTCCTGCGTCTGCAGTTCGGCGAAAGCAGCGTCGATCTTCGCCCGCGCCGGCGTCCTGTGCGTCTTGATATTCTGCAGGTCGCCGGGCGCGGCGGGCTGGGCTGCCTGCAAAGCGTTGTTGACGTACTGACGCTCGATCAAAATCTCATAGACGCCGAGGATCAGCGCATTCGCCGAGGCGTTCTGCCGGTCGGCGACCTCGGCGGTGCGATAGATGCGCCAGGAATTGCTCGACTGCGCGACCAGAGCCCACACGGTGATCGGAACGACAAGGGCGAAGGACAAGGCAATGCGGGTCGAAATTTTAATTTCACGAAGCCGGGCAACCATTCTCGCACCCATCAATAAACATCGACGGAATGTAGATAATCGCCGTTCGTGAAAGGTTGTCTAATAAGACAGGCTCAACGCGTGAATTGCATGTGCGTCTTTATAATAATCTAGATTAAGAAATTTATTCCGGCATCATCGCTACAATGTCGTCCGCGCCGACGGCCGCTGCGACGGCCGTCCAATCCTTCATCTGACCGCGAAACCACGTCACCTGTCGCTTGGCGTAACGGCGCGTGTCCATGCGCGCGCCCTCGGCGGCCTCGTCCAGCGTGATCTCGCCGTTGAGATGGCGGATCAGCCACGGCACGCCGTGCGCCTTCATCGCCGGCAGCAGCGGATCGAGATTGCGGGCAGCGAGCGCCCTCACCTCGTCGAGAGCGCCCGCCGTGAGCATGGCGGCAAAGCGCGCATCAATGCGGCTGACCAATTGGGCGCGCTCGCAGTTCAGGAAAATCTTGACCGCCTTCGCCGGATCGATCAGCGGCGCCATGCCCTGCTGGTGCCATTCCGACAACGACCGTCCTGTCGCCAGGATCACTTCAAGCGCGCGGGCGATGCGCACGCGGTCGAGCGGCATCAACCGGGCCGCAGTCACCGGATCGCGTTCGATCAACTCGGCATAGAGCGGGGCGACGCCGTCGTTCTGCAACCGCGCGCGCACCTGGGTGCGGATTTCGGCCGGCACCGGCGGCACCGCAGCAAGACCTTCGGTCAGCGCTTTGAAATACAGACCCGTGCCACCCACCAAGATCGGCACGCGTCCCGCTGCGGCGATCTCGGCCAGCGCCTCGGCAACATCGCGGCTCCAGCGGCCGACCGAATAATTCTCGGCCTCGTCGACATGGCCGTAAAGCCGGTGCGGCGCGCGCGCTTCTTCCTCCGCGGTCGGACGGGCGGTAATGACGCGCAGGTGCGAATAGACCTGCATCGAATCGGCGTTGACGACCGTGCCGCCGAGTTTGTCGGCCAGCGCCAAAGCCAGCGCCGACTTGCCGCTCGCGGTCGGGCCTGCAATAAGCACCGCTCCGCCGGCTTTATGCATCGCATGACTCATATCGCAACCCTGATCGGCCCCTCGAACGCGCTCGACGCATCAATGCTCGCGCGCGTGCGCGCCGAATTGTCTGGCGCCGGCGAGCCGCAAAGGCTCGGCCCCGGAGCCGTCGACATTCCCTTTAGCGGAAGTGCGGGCCATGACCAACGCGGGTTGGCCGGGCATTTGCGCGGCGTCGTTAACGCCCCCGTCGACGTGGTCGTTCAGAGGGCTGCCAACCGGCGCAAGAAGCTGTTTCTAGCCGACATGGATTCCACCATGATCGGCCAAGAATGCATCGATGAACTGGCCGCTTTCGTCGGACTAAAGGCGCACGTCGCGGCGATCACCGAGCGCGCCATGCGCGGCGAGATTGCCTTCGAGCCCGCCTTGCGCGAGCGCGTTGCGCTGCTCAAAGGCCTTCCCGTCGAGACCATCGACGAGGTGATCGAGAAGCACATCACGCTGACGCCGGGCGGGCGCACGCTGGTGGCGACCATGCGCTCCCATGGCGCTTTCACCTGCCTGGTTTCGGGCGGCTTCACGCTGTTCACAGACCGCATCGCGGCAATGGTCGGCTTCAACGAAGCCCGTGCCAACACGCTGACGCTTGAGGGCGACAAATTGGCGGGTGCCGTCAACGAGCCGATCTTCGGCCGCGAGACCAAACGCGCGACCTTGATCGAGCTGCGCATACGTCTGGGACTGGAGCGCGACGACACGCTGGTCACCGGCGATGGCGCCAACGACATGGACATGATCGCCGAAGCGGGATTGGGCATAGCTTTTCACGCCAAGCCGAAGGTGGCGGAAGCCGCGCCCGCGCGCATCGACCACGGGGACCTCACCGCGCTGCTCTATGTGCAGGGGTATCGCGAAGACGAGTTCGTTTCTTAATCCCTCCCCTGAAAGGGGAGGGATTAAGAACTACTGCAAACTGATCGCCACGAAGCTCGGGTCGCCGTCGGGCGACACCACCAGCAGCACGACGGCTTTCTTGCCGTCCTTCTTGAGCTGGTCGACGCGCTTCTGCAGGTCGGTGGCGTTGGTCACCGGCTGCTGCTGCACTTCGGCGATCACCATACCGGGCGCCAGGCGCTTTTCGGCCGCCGGCGAATTGGCGTCGACGCCGGTGATCAGCACGCCCTTCACCTTGTCCTTGATCTTGTGCTTCTTGCGCAGATCGTCGGTGAGGTTGGCGAGATCGAGACCGAGCGCCTTCTTGACGGCGGTCTTTTCCTCAACGTCGTCTTTCTTGGTGACGGCCGCGACCTTCTTCTCGGT
>JANMSZ010000315.1:0-9900 GCA_031389925.1 Hyphomicrobiales bacterium
GGCATTCGCGTCATCCACGGCCAGACCGACCGCATCGACAAAGGCATGGGCGCTTTTGCCTCGCGCGTCACGGTGATGTGCGGCGAAGCCACCCGGCTGGCGGCGACCAAATTGCGCGACAAGGCGCTGAGCCACGCGGCGCAACTGATGCAAACCACGGCGGACGTGCTCGACATCGTCAACGGTGAGGTCGTGCGTATCGGCGGCGGCGCCTCCATGCCGCTCGGCGAAGTCGCCCGCTCGCTGCCGGACGGCTTGAGCGCCGAAGACACATTCGAATCCGCACACATGGTCTATCCCTACGGCGTTCATGTCGCCGCCGTGCGCGTCGATGCCGAAACCGGCGGCGTCACGATCGAGCGCTATGTAATGGCCTATGACATCGGCAAGGCGGTCAACCCGAAGCTGGTCGAAGGCCAGATCGCCGGCGGGCTGGCGCAAGGCATTGGCGGCGCGCTGCTGGAGGAGTTCCTCTACGACGAGAACGGCGAACCGCTTTCCGTCACTTTCGCCGACTACCTGATGCCGACCGCGCGCGAAGTGCCCGCAAGCACCATCCTCATCACCGAGGATGCGCCGAGCCCGCTCAACCCGCTGGGTCTCAAAGGCGCGGGCGAAGGCGGCACCAATCCGGTCGGCGCGGCGATCGCGTCGGCCATCGACGACGCACTCGGCAGGCCCGGCGCCATCACAGAATTGCCGGCGACGCCGCAGCGATTGAAAGCCATCTGCAAAAGGATGTTCCGATGAACGACGACAGCCGGCTGCGGCTCAAGGCGCCGCCCGGCGCCTGCGACACCCACATGCACATCTACGATTCCCGCTATCCGAAAGCGGCGACCGCCAAGATCGACCCGCCGGACGCGTCGCTGGCCGATTATCTGAAAGCCCGCGCCAAGCTCGGCATCGACCGCACCGTGGTGGTGCAGCCCTCCGTCTACGGCAAGGACAATAGCTGCCTGCTCGACGTCATGGCGGCGATAGGACCGAGCGCGCGCGGCGTCGCCGTGGTCGACGAGACGGTGTCCGACGCCGAACTGGAGCGGCTGACCAAGCTTGGCGTTCGCGGTGTCCGGTTTTTCATGCTGGCCGGCGCGCCGCTGCCTTTGGAGATTTTGGAGACGATGGCGTCGCGGGTGGCAGCATTCGGCTGGCATGTGCAGTTCCAGACCGATGGCCGCCTGCTGGCCGATCTCGAGCCGATGTTACAGCGGCTGCCCTCGACGCTGTCGATCGATCACGTCGGCAAGTTTCTCGAGCCGGTCGAGCCGGACCATCCGGGCTTCCGCGCGCTGCTGCATCTGCTCGACAACGGGCGCACCTGGATCAAGTTGGCTGCGCCCTACGAGACCTCGAAGCTCGGCCCGCCGTATTACGACGACGTCGGCAAACTGGCGAAGATTCTGGCCAAGGCAGCGCCGGAGCGCACGATCTGGGCGAGCAATTGGCCGCATCCGATGTCCGGCGAGCGCAAGCCGCAGGACGCCTGGATGCTCGACATGCTGCTCGATTGGGTGCCCGACGAAGCGGCGCGCCACAAGGTGCTGGTCGACAATCCAGCGAAGCTCTACGGATTTTAGTTTCGCACGCTAGCTGAGTTTTTTCAGCAGCAGCGCGGCGATGCGCCGCTCGTCTTCCGTCAGTGGCGCCAACGTAACGGTAGTGATTTCCGCGGCAACGGCCTGAGCCGCTTGCGTCACCTCGCGGCCGCGTTCGGTGAGCGCGACGGCGCGGCGGCGGCGGTCGGTCGGATCGGCAAGCGCGGTGACGAAGCCGCGCACGCCGAGGCGGTCGACCACGCCCTTGATGGTGGCGGCGTCGAGATAAATCAGCCGGCCGAGATGGTTCTGCGAGCACGGACCGACCTCATAGAGCTTCGACAGCGCCGCGAACTGGGTCTGCGTCAACCCCTCGATCATCTTCGACATGAAAATGGAGGTGTGCCGCTGCATGGCGACGCGCAGCAGGAAACCGATCTGCTCGTCGAGCACATAGCGGCCCGGCTCGGTGACAGGGGCGACGACCTTCAATTTTTCACGCGGCATGTGTTGGCTGCTTTCAGTCTCGTGAGACGGGAAATCATGGCCCGGATCGTGGCGAGGCGATAGCCCCCTCGCCGCGTTTCAAACGGTCAAATAGGTCCTCTGGATATCGAGGTTGCCGGCGAGTTCCGTCATCGAACCCTGCCAATGGATCTGGCCTTTTTCCAGCACGTAGACGCGGTCGGACACCAGCCGGGCAAAGTGAATGTTCTGTTCCGACAGCAGGATCGACAGGCCCTCCTTCTTCAATTCGACGATGGTGTTGGCCATCTGCTCCACGATCAACGGCGCCACGCCTTCCGAGGGCTCGTCGAGCAGCACCAGCAGCGGATTGCCCATCAGCGTGCGCGCCACCGTGAGCATCTGCTGCTCGCCGCCGCTCATGCGGTTGCCGAGGCGATCCGGCATCTCGGCAAGATTAGGGAATAGCGTGAACAGTTTCTCGGGCGTCCAGGACGGCGCCAGCGTGCCGTCGGGGAAATTGCGCGGCGCCTGGCGGCCGATGTCGAGATTTTCCATGACGGTGAGGTCGACAAAGATGCGGCGATCCTCGGGCGTAAATCCCAGCCCGCGCCGCGCGATCTCGAAGGGCTTGAGGCGGGAAATATCGTCGCCGTTGAATTTCACCACGCCCTGGCACTGCGCGAGCAGGCCCATGATCGCCTTCATGGTGGTGGATTTGCCAGCACCGTTGCGGCCCATCAGCGCCACCACTTCGCCGCGGCCGACTTCGAAACTCAGGTCGTAGAGAATACGCGCGGCGCCGTACCAGGCGCTCAGATTTTCGACCGCCAGCATCGGAGCGCTCATGACGCGGCTCCGTGCTGTTCGGCAAAGGTTTTGCCGGTGCCGAAATAGACTTCCTGCACTTTGGCGTTATCGCGGATGGCATCGGCGTCGCCGTCGGCGATGACACGGCCGCGCGCCAGTACGATGATCCGGTCCGCGTATGCGAACACCACGTCCATCGAATGCTCGGTGAACAGCACCGAGACGCCACGTTCCGTGACGAGCCGTTTAACCAGTTCGATAAGACCGTGGCGTTCCCGCGCGCCCATACCGGCGGTCGGCTCGTCCATCAACAAAAGCTTCGGCTCGTTGGCGAGCGCGATGGCGAGCTCGATGCGCTTGACGTCGCCATAGGCAAGTTCGCGGCTCGGCCGGTCGGCGGCGTCCTGCATGCCGACCTGCCCGAGCAGATCGAGTGCGCGGGCGCGGTGCATCTCGGCGACCGGGCGCCAGAGTTTGTAGATCTGCCCGGTGTGCGACAGCAGCGCCATCTGCACGTTCTCGACCACCGTCATCGAGCCGAACGTCGCCGCGACCTGGAACGTGCGGCCGACGCCGAGCCGCCAGATGGCGCGCGGCGCCAGCCCGGCGATGTTCTTGCCTTCGAGCAGGATCTCGCCGGAATCCGGCGCCAACTGGCCGTTGATCATGTTGAAACAGGTCGACTTGCCGGCGCCGTTCGGCCCGATCATGGCGAGGAATTCGCCTGGCTCGACCGCGAAGTCGACGTCGTTGACGGCTCGCACGCCGCCAAAGGCCTTGGAAAGCTTGCGGACCGCGAGCACGCTCTTTTTTGTGTTCATGGCGCCCGCCTTTTGCCAAAGAGGCGCGCCACGGCGCCGACGATGCCCTGCGGGAACGCCAGCACAAGCACGAGAATGATGATGCCGAGCAGCGCGCGCCAGTATTCGGTCTGGCGCATCACCGTGTCCTGCAGCACCGCGTAGAGCGAGGCGCCGACGATGGGGCCGGTCAACGTCTGGATGCCGCCGAGCAGCACCATCACCAGACCGTCGATCGAGCGGCCGACGCTGATGGTTTCCGGCGAGATCGAGCCCTTGGCGAAAGCGAACAGCCCGCCGGCGATGCCGCAGATGCCGCCGGCAATGGCGAAGGCGAGCCAGTGCACGCGCTTGACATCGATCCCGATGGCTTCGGCGCGCAGCGGGGAATCGCGGCCTGCCCGCATGGCGTAACCGAACGGCGCAAATAGAAAGCGCCGCAACAGCAGC
Organism: Hyphomicrobiales bacterium; assembly: GCA_031389925.1. Classification (GTDB taxonomy): domain Bacteria; phylum Pseudomonadota; class Alphaproteobacteria; order Rhizobiales; family Xanthobacteraceae; genus Pseudolabrys. The sequence continues at coordinate 4,064 of JANMSZ010000315.1, forward strand.
ACCGCAGCAATCGCCAGCACCAGCGTCACCACGAAATAGACCCAGGATTTGTCGAACGGCGGCGGCGGCCAGACGCCGATGACGCCGTTGGAGCCGCCGGTGAAGCCTTCCCACTGGAACACCCCGGCCCAGACGATCTGCGCAAAGGCCAGCGTCAGCATCGCGAGATAAACGCCGGACAGCCGCACCGCGAACCAGCCGAACAGCAACGCGCCGGCCAGCGCTATCAACGGCGCCGCCGCAATCGCAAAGCCCATGGGCCAGGCCAGCCATTTCACCAGCAGCGCCGCGCCATAGGCGCCAAGCCCGAAATAAGCGGCGTGGCCGAACGAATGCATGCCGCCCGGCCCCATGATGAAATGCAGCGATGTCGCAAAGATAACTGCAATAAGCACGTCGATGCCGAGGATCATCAGATAGGGCGACGACTGCGCCAGCAGCGGTAGACACATCAATAGCGTAAGCACGATGACGGCGAGCGTCTTGAGCATCGGCGTCGCCGGCCGGATCGGCTCTTCCGGCTCGGCGATGGAGCGCACTACGCCTTGCGGTTTGCCCATCAGGCCGTAGGGCCGCGCGATCAGCACCGCGGCCATGACCAGGAATTCGGCGACCAGCGTGAACTTGGAGAAGTTCACCGTGATGAAGCCGAAATCGACCACGCCGATGCCGATGCACAGCGCCTTGACCTCGGCGATGATCACCGCCGCCAGATAAGCGCCGGTGATCGAACCCATGCCGCCGACCACGACGACGACGAAGGCGTCGCCGATGGCGATCAGATCGGTGGCGAGGTTGGCCGGCTCGCGCGCCACCTGCAGCGCGCCGCCCAGTCCAGCGAGCGCGGCACCGAGCGCGAACACGGAGGTGAACAAAATCGCCTGATTGACGCCGAGCGCGCCGACCATTTCGCGGTCCTGGGTCGCGGCGCGGATCAGACGGCCGAAGCGCGTCTTCGCCAGCGCGAAATGCAGGATCAGCAGCACCACGGGACCGATCAAGGCAAGGAACAAGTCGTATTCCGGCAGCCGCCGGCCTAGCACTTCGACCGAGCCGCGCAGGCCCGGCGCGCGTGGACCCAGCAGATCCTCCGGCCCCCAGATCCAGAGCGCCATGTCGTTGAACACCAGCACCAGCGCGAAAGTAGCGAGCAACTGGAAAAGTTCTGGCGCGCGATAAATCCGGCGCAGCAGCAGGATCTCGATCACGGCGCCGATGACGCCGACGATCAGCGCGGTGGCGACAATGCCGCCCCAGAAGCCGAACACGCCGCCGATTTTGGTCGCGAAGGAATACGCGATGTAGGTCCCCAGCATATAGAGGGACCCGTGCGCGATATTGATGATGCGGGTGACGCCGAAAATCAGCGACAGCCCGACGGCGATAAAAAACAGCCCGGAGGCGGTGGAGAGCCCGTTGAGCGCCTGAAACAGGAATGCGCTGAAGGTCATTTTATCCGCGCCGCAATCCTTCTTTCCCTCTCCCCTTGCGGGAGTGGGTGCCCGAGCCATAAGCGCGTTGACGCGCGTCTTCGACTCGCTATGGCGAGGGCGGGTGAGGGGTCAGTGGCCAAATATGAGTCCGGACCCCTCACCCGGCTCGTGCTCGCTAGTGCTCCGCACTCGCCACCCTCTCCCGCAAGGGGAGAGGGTGACCGAGCGTGTGGATACATTGTCTAATTCGCCTCGGCCGGCCGGAGTTTCTTGACCTCGGCGTCGCTCGGCAGCACCGAAGCGCCATCGACATATTTGAAGTCGACCATGGTGCCCTTGCCGCCTTCCAGCGCGAGCTTGCCGACATAGGCGCCCATCGTCGCCTGATGATCGCTGGCGCGATAGCTGAACGGACCGAACGGTGAGTCGACTTTCAGGTCCTTGAAGGCTTCCACCATTTTCTCGGTCTCGGTCGACTTCGCCTTGGCGATGCCGGCGGCAAGTGACTTGATGGTCACGTAACCGACGACCGAGCCGAGCCGCGGATAGTCGTTGAACTTCTTCTGATAGGCCGTGAGGAACGCGGTGTGCTCCGGCGTCTTGATCTTGTCCCAGGGATAGCCGGTGACGACCCAGCCGACCGGCGTCTCGTCCTTGAGCGGATCAAGATATTCCGGTTCGCCCGACAGCAGGCTGACCACCGGACGATCCTTGAACACGCCGCGCGTGTTGCCCTCGCGCACGAACTTGGCGAGATCGCCTCCGAACAGCACGTTGAAGATCGCGTCCGGCTTGGCATCGTCGATGGCCTGCGCGACCGCGCCGGCGTCGATCTTGCCGAGCGGCGGCGCCTGCTCGGTGACGAATTCGACGTCCGGCTGCGCCTTCTTCATCAGCGTCTTGAAGTTCTCGGCAGCCGACTGGCCGTATTCGAAGTTGGGATAGACCAGCGCCCAGCGCTTCTTCTTGAAGCCGGTGGCGGCCGGCATCAGCATTGCGGTCTGCATGTAGGTCGTGGCGCGCAGGCGATAGGTGTACCTGTTGCCGTTGGTCCAGGTGATCTTGTCGGTCAGCGGCTCGGCGGCGAGGAAGAACACTTTCTTCTGGCCGGCGAAGTTCGTCACCGCGAGACCGATGTGCGACAGGAACGTGCCGGCGATCATGGCGACGCCTTCGCGGGTGATCAGCTCCTCGGCGACGCGCACCGCCTCGCCGGGATTGGTGCCGTCGTCGCGCGAGATCAGCTCCAGCTTCTTGCCGAGCACGCCGCCTTTGGAATTGATCTCCTCAAGCGCGAGCTCCATCCCCTTCTTGTAGGGATCGAGGAAGGCGGACTGCGTCTTGTAGCTGTTGAGCTCGCCGATCTTGATGGTGTCTTGTGCGAAAGCCGGAGTGGCTAGACCGGCGGCGACGGCGAGCGCGAGATAGAGACGCTTAGTGCTCATGACTAAAACTCCCCTGAGAGCGGCTGGCCGCAGTTCTTCAGTGCGGGTCCGCGATTGTCAAACTCTGCACGGTCTCGTCGCCCCCGGCGGGACGAAGTTGTTTGTACACAAATAGTCCGTCCGCATACCCAAGCTTGTCAAGCATATGCCATGCCCAGGGATGCGGCATTTGCGCGTCTTTTTTAGCCTTTCTGCTTGCGCATGAGCATTTCCGAAAACCGGTATCCATCCCCGATCGGGGTCGAGGACATGCTTTTCTGGCTCATGCGGTCGGCCTGTCGCGGAAGCGGTCCATCAGCGCCTTGTCCTGACCGCCGTCGATTTCGATCATGGTGCCGTTGACCATTTCCATCATCGGCGACGCCAGCATGACGACCAGGTTCGCGACCTCTTCCACCTCGGCGATGCGGCCCATCGGGATCGACGCCGGCGCCAGCTTATCGGCCTGTTCGCGGGGGATTTTCATGTCGCGCGCCATGGCGTCGACCAGGCCTGCCCAGCGCTCGGTGCGCACCGGGCCCGGATTGACCGCGACGAAGGAGACGTTGTCGCGGCCATATTGGCCGGCGAGCGACAGCGTCAAATTCTGGCCGGCGGCATTGGCGGCGCCCGGGCAGATTTCCCAATAGGATGGCTTCACGCCGTCATTGCCGATCAGATTCACGACGCGGCCGCCGCCCTGCTTGACCATGATCGGCAGCGCGTAACGCAGGCAGCGCACATAGCCCATGAACTTGAGCTGCAGGCCCTTTTCCCAGTCGTCTTCGGTGAGATGCTCGATGACGCCGCCGGCGGCGGAGCCGGCATTGTTGATCATGATGTCGATGCGGCCGAGCGCCTTGTGCGCCTGCTCGATGAAGTTCTTGGCGTCGCTATCTTTGCGCAGGTCGCAGGCGATCGGCACGATCTTGCGGCCGGTCGCCGCGGCGATTTCCTTGGCTGCGGCTTCGAGCGGCTCCATGCGGCGCGCGCAGATCGCGACGTCAACGCCCTCTTTGGCCAGCGCGAGCGCGATGCCCTTGCCGATGCCTTCGCTGCCGCCGGTGACCAGCGCGGTCTTGCCCTTGAGTTTGAGATCCATTGCGATACTCCCTTATCGGAATTGAGTTTGACTAATTTCGGCACATGTTTTGTGCATGATCTAATCCGAAAACCGGTTCCCATTTTTCGGGATCATGCACGATGACTCATCCAGCGCCCGGCTTCGGCGTTGGCAAACAGATCGGCGAGCGCGGCGTTGAACGCCGCCGGCTCCTCGCTGGTAATGGTGTGGCCCGAGCGCGGTATGACCAAGAGGCCGGCGGTCGGCGCCGTGCGCTTGAGGAAGATGCTGGCGTCCAGACACCAGCCGTCCTCGTCGCCGACGATGATCAGCAGCGGGGCTACGAATTTCTTCAGATCGGCTTCCATGTCCCACAGCGTCGGCCGTTTGGCCTGCAGATGCAGCATGGTCAGCGCGTGGCCGGTCGCGGAGTGCTCGCCGAGCATCTTGGCGAATTCGGCAAAGCCGCGCGGATCCTTGTTCTTGTGGGTCTGGCGCGTAGCGCCGTCGGCATAAACCGGCGCGGCGGCCTCGATGCCCTTTTCGGCGAACATCTTGCCGGTCTGACGCGACTGCTCGCGGCCTTCCTCGACCTTTTTCGGGTCGGGGCTCGAGCCGTAGCCGCAGCTCGCGGCCACCACCGAGATACATCTTTTTGGAGTGTGGATGCCGACATGCAACGCCGTGGCGGCGCCCATCGAGTGTCCGACGACATGCGCCTTGTCGATTTTCAGCGCGTCCATCAGCGCGATGACGTCGTCGCGGGCGATGTCCTGGCTGTATTTGGCGCCGTCTTCCGGCACGTCGGACGGCGGATAACCGCGCTGGCTGTAAGTGATGCAGCGGTGGGAGCGCGAGAAGTGCCGCATCTGCGGCTCGAAGGTGCGGTAGTCGCCGGCATATTCATGCACGAAGACGACGGCCGAGCCTTGGCCGGCCTCTTCGTAATACAACCGGGTGCCATCTTGTGCGGCGATATGCGGCATCACGCACTCCAACTCAGGGCGTCCAATTATTTGCACACAAACGAAAGCGGAGTAAAGTCACCGTTGGTAGATCGATTGCGGATTGTCGCCGGATTGGGCCCAATGGACCTGTCCGGACAAGCGTGAAGTCGTGGCGGCAAAGACCGCGCCGGAAAATCAGGGGGAGTTGTCAATGTTTGAACTGTCTCGACGTCACATCGCCGTGCTGGCCACGGCGCTTGTCTTCGGCTTGGCCGGCTTTGTGCCTGCCGCTCAGGCGCAGCAGAAGCCGGTCATCAAGGTCTCCAGCCTGACGCTGCCGGTGTTCAACCCGCTGGTCTGGAACATCATGAAGGCGCGCGGCTTCGACGCCAAACACGGCTTCGAGCTCGACATCAAACCCTATCCCTCGATCTCGTCGTTCTACGCGGCCTTCGCCACCGGCGAAACCGACGTACTGATCGGCGGGCCGACCATCTTCCAGAAGCTGTTTCAGGAAGGCGTACCGCTGCAGATCATCGGCACCGGCTTCACGCTCGCCGACCTGGTGATTTTCGCCAAAGACCCGGCGATCAAGTCGTTCGCCGATCTCAAAGGCAAACAGCTTGCCGCCGACATGGGTGGTTCGCAGTTCCAGGTGGTGAAGATCTACGCCGCCGCCAAGGGCCTCGACTTGACCAAGGACATCACCATCGTCAACGCCAACTTCGCCGTGGCGCGCGCGCAGCTTGAGGCCAGCCGCGTCGACGCCGCGCTGGTGATCGAGCCGCTGGCCAGCATCATCATCAAACAGAACCCGGACTGGAAGGTGATCTTCAACGGCGCCGAAGGCTGGAAGGAAATCACCGGCGAAGCGGGCTGGGAGATCGTGCCCGCCATGCGCAGCGACGCGATCAAGCGCATCCCCAACGGGCCGAAGATGCTGCTGGCCGCGTTGCAGGACGTCGCCGAC
>JANMSZ010000308.1:0-1711 GCA_031389925.1 Hyphomicrobiales bacterium
TTGCAGAACTTTGCTCTGCGGCTGGTAGGTCGAATTTCCGCTCATGGTCGAACCTTAGAATGCGCTCGTTTCGGCTCAGCCGATCTGAATCTTGGTGTCGGATACGAATTTGTACGGCGGCAAAGGCAGGTTTTTCGGCGCCGGCCCTGAGCGAATACGCCCGGCGGTGTCGTAGACCGAGCCGTGGCACGGACAGAACCAGCCGTTGAATTCGCCTGAGTGGGCGAGCGGGATGCAGCCGAGATGGGTGCAGATGCCGATCACGACGAGCCACTCGTCTTTGCCTTGCTTGACGCGGGCGCTGTCGGCTTCTGGATCCGGCAGGGTGTTGAGGGCAACCTTCTGGGCGTCCTCGATCTCTTTCTTGGTGCGATGAGAGATGAAGATCGGTTTCGAGCGCCAGAACACCTTGACGATCTGGCCATCGGCGATCGGCGCCAGATCGACTTCGATCGGCGCGCCCGCGGCAATGGTCGAGGCGTCGGGATTCATTTGCGCGATCAGCGGCACCAGGACCGCAGCCGCGCCGACAGCGCCGACAGCGCCGGTGGCGATGTAAAGAAAGTCGCGGCGCGTGTGCTCCGCAGAAGACACGGTCGTCACGTCTTGAGCCCTCTCCCCCGGCTGGCTTAGCTATCCGCCCGCGGCTGGAGCCGGAGACAAGTCCCACGGCAGTGGGGCGGACCGGTTGCGGCAGCCCTGAGAAAGGCAGGACGGCGCTTCGGTGGCGTTCTATTGGCACCCTTGTACTAAGAGCGCAAGCCCAACTAAAGCGCTGGGGAAACAAGACCTGGGTAAATCCCCGGTCCGGCGCGGTTTCCCGGGCGTCCCAGACCTTGCCGGGACTTTATGATCAGGCGGATCGATGCGAATTGCCCTGTACGAGCCGGACATTCCCCAGAATACCGGGACGATCCTGCGGACCTGCGCCTGCCTCGGCCTGGAGGCCCATATTATCGAGCCGGCCGGCTTCCCGGTGACCGACCGGGCGTTCCGCCGCGCCGGGCTGGATTATCTCGACCAGGTCGCCATCACCCGCCACGCCTCGTTCGCGGCCTTCGATGCCTGGCGGCGCGAGGGAAAGTTGAAACTGGTGCTGCTGACCACCGCGGCAAGCGCCAGCTATCTCGACCACCGGTTCCGGGACGACCAGATTCTGCTGTTCGGCCGCGAAAGCGCCGGCGTGCCGGAAACTGTGCATAACGCCGCCGACGCCCGGCTCTGCATCCCGATCCGGGTGGATTTGCGCTCGCTCAACATCGCGGTCGCCGTCGCCATGGTGGCCGGCGAGGCGCTGCGGCAGACGGGCGGCTTTGCCCCCGCCACGGACGCCGTGACATAACGTCATCGCCATGGACCCCGCCGACCTCGAATCCCGCAAGACCCGCGCCGAGACTTGGTTTCAGGCGCTGCGCGACGATATTTGTGCCGGCCTGGAAGCCGTCGAGGACGCCCTGCCCGCCGGCGCGCCCTTGGCGGATCGCCCAGCCGGCCGTTTCGTGCGCACGCCCTGGCAGCGCACCGACCATAACGGCACCCCCGGCGGCGGCGGCGTGATGTCGATCATGCGCGGCCGCGTGTTCGAGAAGGTCGGCGTGCATTGCTCCACGGTGTACGGCGAGTTCGCGCCGGAATTCCGAAAGGAAATTCCCGGCGCCGCCGACGATCCGCGTTTCTGGGCGTCCGGCATTTCGCTGATCGCGCATCCGCA
>JANMSZ010000346.1:0-4213 GCA_031389925.1 Hyphomicrobiales bacterium
TGCGACGGCGAGAGCGCGATCGCCATGGCCTCGGCGCAGGATCACAAGCGCGTCGGCGACGGCGACAAGGGACCGAACACCGGCGGCATGGGCGCCTATTCGCCAGCGCCGATCATGACGCCGGAAATGAACCAGCGCGTCATGGACGAGATCATCCTGCCGACCGTGCACGCGATGAAGGCGATGGGCGCGCCGTACAAAGGCGTGCTGTTTGCCGGATTGATGATCACCAAAGACGGCCCGCAGCTGATCGAATACAATGTTCGTTTTGGTGATCCTGAAACCCAAGTGCTGATGCTGCGCCTGATGTCGGACCTGGTGCCGGCGCTGATGGCGGCGCGCGATGGGCAACTGAAGAATTTCGATTTGCGCTGGTATCCGGACGCGGCGCTCACCGTGGTGATGGCGGCGAAAGGTTATCCTGGACCGTACGAAAAAGGCACGTTGATCGAAGGCCTCGCCGAAGCGGCGCAAGTGGAACACGTGGAAATTTTCCACGCGGGCACCATGACCAAAACTGGGGATGACATCTTTGCTAACGGCGGACGCGTGCTGAATGTTTGTGCGCGCGGCAAGAATGTGCGTGAAGCGCAGCAACGCGCTTATGCCGCGGTCGATAAAATAAAATGGCCGCAAGGATTTTGCCGCCGCGATATCGGCTGGCAGGCAATTGCGCGCGAAAAATAAATTCGCCGTAAAGTATTAATTACATTTCGGACATGCCAAGCGGCGCGTTTCGTCCGCAAACTTAGACTAATTGCCGAACGACATTTCACATGAGTCCCATGCATCGCCGCCGATGGCGACGACGCGAATCCACATTATGTGTTCGCGTGAGGGGTGATGATGCAGGAGAAGAGATCATGAAGAAAATTATTATCGGCAGTTCCCTGATGTTGGCGGCGCTGGCGGCCAGTCCGGCTTTCGCGGCCACACATCATTCACGCGTGTCGGCGTCGCAGGCTTATCCTGAAGCCTATGACGCCAATGCGAGCGCGGATCGCGACCTGACTGTAAGCGGCCCGGCCGTGTTCACGACCGACGGTCAGTATGCCGGCTGGGATCCGGATCCGAACATCCGCTTCCAGTTGATGCGCGACCCAGGCGCGCAGGCCGGCAACTAAGCCCCATCGATCTAAACGTCATGAGCCAAGCCCGGCGCGCATTCCGCGCCGGGCTTTTTCTTTGCGCGCGTGCCGCCGCGCGGCATAATCCCAAAAATCGGTCATTGAGGTGATACCGGGCTTTTTTCGTGCTAGCTGGTGCCCGTGCGAACGCGGGTCCAAGACCGCGAAAAAACGAACCGTTGGGTAGGAGACTCCATGCATCCCGTGTTGCGGCTTTACGAAGACGTCCTGTCCAGTGCTGAGAACGTCGAGTTCCAGCTGGCGCCACTGCCGCGCTTTATCTACGTGCTGCACGGCACCGCCACCATCGACGGCAAGACGCTGAACGAGGGCGACGCCTGGCAGGGCGACGGCGCGACCGCGGTGAAGCCCGGCGCGGCCGGCGTCACCTGCTGGCGCTGGGAACTCGCGCGCGGCGACCGCGGCAGCACGGTGGCCTGCGCGCCCGGCATGATCACCCGTGAGAAGCTTTCGGCCTAGCTCGAGACGGCGCCAAAAGGCGACTGGCTGATGCGCGGCGACAGCGTCGCCTTCCCGCCCGGCGGCTGCGCTTTTCTGCATAGCCATCAAGGACCGGGCATCCGCTGCCTGGTCGAAGGCGGCATCCGCATCGACACGCACGGGCGCTCGACCTCCTACGGGCCGGGCGGCGCCTGGTACGAATCCGGACCCGACGCGGTGTTCGCGCAGGCCGCAGCCGACAGACCGAGCCGCTTCATTCGCGTGATGATTTTGCCGCGGGAGCTGATCGGCAAAAGCTCGATCACTTATGTCAACGAAGCCGACAAAGCCAAGCCGAAGACGCAAAGCTACAAGATCTTCGCCGACGCGCCGGTGGCGTTCGACGGCAAGAAGTGATGGCGCTCGTCCGCCCATGAGCATCGACCGCCAGCAAGCTTTTTCCGGCACCAAGGAAGCCGCGGGAACGCTGCGTATCGACGAGGCGCGGCTGGAAGCCTTTCTCGCGAGCAACGTAAAAGGCTTCGCCGGCCCGCTGACGGTCAAACAGTTCAAAGGCGGCCAGTCCAACCCGACTTATCTGTTGGAGACGCCGGCCCGGCGCTACGTGTTGCGCCGCAAGCCGCCCGGCAAGCTGCTGCCCTCGGCGCACGCGGTCGACCGAGAATTTCGCGTCATCAGCGCGTTGCACACGCAGGATTTCCCTGTGGCCGAGCCGCTGGTCTATTGCGCCGACGAGAGCGTCGCCGGCACGCCGTTTTACGTCATGAGCTTTGCCGACGGCCGCGTGTTCTGGGAGCCGCAAATGCCCGGCTCGAACCCGGCCGAGCGCACCGCGGTCTACGACGCCATGAACGCCACCATCGCGCGGCTGCATGCGTTCGATCCGGTGCAAATCGGCCTCGGCGATTTCGGCCGCGGCGAGAATTACGTCGCGCGCCAGGTCGACCGCTGGTCGAAGCAATATCGCGCCTCGGAGACCGACATGATCGACGCCATGGAGCGGCTGATCGAATGGCTCCCTGCGCACATTCCGCCGGCCGGAAAACCTACGCTGGTGCATGGCGATTACCGCATCGACAATTTGATTGTCGCGCGCGACGCGCCGCAGATCATCGCGGTGCTCGATTGGGAATTGTCGACGCTCGGCGACCCGCTCGCCGATTTTACCTATCACCTGATGGCCTGGCATATGCCGAAGACCGAAAGCGCCGCCGGCACGGCGACGCTTGTTGGCCACGACCTCGCGGCGCTGGGGATACCGTCGATGGCGGATTATGTCGCCGCTTATGTCGCGCGCACCGGGCTCGATCCGCGCCCTCACCTCCCGGTGTACCTCGCCTATAATTTCTTCCGCATCGCCGCCATTCTGCAAGGCATCATCGGCCGCGTGCGCGACGGCACCGCAACGTCGGAATTCGCCCCCGCCAAGGCCGACATGATCCGCCCGCTGGCCGACAAGGCTTGGGAGTTTGCGCGCTCCGCGCGCTAGGGAATTCGCGCGCGCCGCCGGCTGACGGTAAAATTCAGAGTCAACGAAACCTTACGAAGCCGCTTCGCAATTGACGCCATTGCAGAGCGCTTCGGTGAGACCTCCTCGCTAGGGTGACCCCAACGAGAAAAGGGTTCAACCATGAGTATCAGTATCGGCGTCGAGACCATCACGCCCAAGACCGGAACGTCGTCACAGAACACGACGACGCAGCAGTCCAACCAGCGCGTGACCGACAGTGCGCCGGTCGAAGCCAAGCGGGCTGCGCCGCCGCCGCCCGGCATGGGCAAGTTCGTTGACAAGCACGTTTGATTTTTAATGTCTAACGTCTTGCCGCGAAGAATTCGCGCAGCAACACGGCGGCGTCGCTCTCGTTGATGCCGCCATAAACTTCCGGGCGGTGGTGACAGGTGGCTTGCGCGAAGAAGCGCCCGCCGTTTTCCACCGCGCCGCCCTTCGGATCCCCCGCGCCGAAATAAAGCCGCCGGATGCGCGCGAACGACATCGCCGCCGCGCACATCGCGCAAGGCTCCAGCGTCACATAGAGATCGCAGCCGGTCAGCCGCTCCGAGCCGAGCGCGGCAGCAGCCGCGCGGATCGCCAGCAGTTCTGCATGCGCGGTCGGGTCCTTGTCGGCCAGCGTGCGATTACCGGCGCGCGCCAGCACTTCGCCATCACGGACGATGACGCAACCCACGGGCACCTCGCCGCGGCTGCCGGCGGCACGGGCTTCATCGAGGGCCATTTCCATGAAGTTCGGCGCGGGCATTGGGCTCTCCCCCTCATGCCCGGACGTGCGGGACATGGGGCATCAGGTCTGCTATCAGGCGGCCATCATGTCCGACAAGGCCAAAAGCGAGATACCCGGCGAACGTATCGCCAAAGTCATGGCCCGCGCCGGCGTGGCGTCGCGGCGTGCCGTCGAAGCCATGATCGCGGAGGGCCGCGTCTCCGTGAACGGCGCGGTGATCGCCTCCCCGGCGCTCAACGTCACCGCCGCCGACCGCATCGTCGTGGACGGCACACCGATGCCGCGGCGCGAGCGCACGCGGCTGTTCCTCTACAACAAGCCGCGCGGGCTGGTGACCACCCATTCCGACCCCGAGGGGCGGCCGACCATCTTCACGGCGCTGCC